>CACYCJ010000248.1 GCA_902772925.1 uncultured Lachnospiraceae bacterium | reverse complement strand
TGGCAAAACATTGCGGAGATTTTGTCATTTTGCAGAAATATGGGTTATAGAATTATCCAAAGTGCGAGACTGTTTGAACGAAGTGAGTTTCGAGCACTTTGTGATAATTCATAAACATATTTCGTGCAAAATAAAAATCGTAGAACAGTTTTGAAAGCACTTGTATACATGGTCTGACATCATGGTCGATTTATACTTCTCATAATAATACATATGAGAAGTTTCAGTTATTTACATTTACAGTCTCGATACTTCCGCATAATTCAAGATGATTATAGGCAAACGCGATATTATTCTCGCCGTATCGTTCCAAAATCTTTTCCTTGATCTCGCTGCAGGCATAATAATTGTCCTCGGGTGTATTTGTATCGACAAAGCAGGTCAGCGTAACGGCGCTGTCCGCAAAATCCACCTTCACAAATACCGGCTGATCCTTGGTCGGCCTGTTTTCGATGGTCCTCGCATTTGCCAGAACCTCCTCAACTATGATCTTCTTGGCCCTATCCAGCTTTTCCGGATCCATCGCATCCTCATAGGTCATAGCCACGGTAAGGGGGTAACGGTTAAATGAGTCCTTTTTACTCAAGTTTCTTATAACCGAAGTATCAATGACGGAATTCGGTATGATGATATCTGCATTATCCATTATATTGGTGACCACCGTATGTCTTATGCCCATGGTCTTTACATAACCCTTGACTATGTCACCGCTTACATAAATCTCAACTCTGTCTCCTACCTCAAAGCTTTTTGAAAATGCAATGATATAGCCGTGAACAATATTGCTGAGTCCCTCCTGAAAAACGAAGCCCATTACCACGACCAGAAGCGAGCTTCCCATAAGGATCGTATTTCCGAATGATTTCAATGTGTCCGACATTGCCGCGATATTGATAAGGGCGATAATGATAACTCCCGCCTGAATGACGCCTTTGACAAACGATGCCATAACATTCATGCTTTTCTTCTTAGCAATCTGCTTTGCGATAACATCAATAAGCTTAACGATAATAAGTGCACCGGTGAGTATCAGCACCGCCATTACATATTTACTTGTCAGAAAATCAGAGAAAAAATCCCCTATATCTTGAAGTGTCATAATAAAACTCCCGTATTTCGAAACTGTAAATGAAAACTTTGCATTTGTTCTTGCAGCTGATGATAGCGGCAGGAACCAAACGTATTATATATCACCGCTCACCTTCAATCAAGACAGTGTAATATTTGTTTTAATCTTCTGTTGAGTTTAACCTGCAGTACTGATAAAATGTCATTGTAACTTAAATGCAAAAGGTACTTTGCAATGAAAAAGGTACTTTGCATCGCATTTCATCATTAAAACTTTACATCGAAAGAGAGGTATTAATTTCCATGGACAGTTTAAACCGAAAATCGGAGTCGGCCTGGCCGATCTTCATATGGATACTTGCAATCGTTTATTTTCTTACCTACCTTTGCAGCATGTTTTGCAATACATTTGCAACCAGGCCTCTTTCTAATCACGTCTTCCGCTACTTAGCAAGCCAGCTTATATTTATAATCGCTGCGCTTCTCGTACCGGTAGTCTTTGCGGTGCATACAAAAAAGATAGCACCCGTCACTTCAATACCGGCCGTAATATTAGTAATCTCCGGCCTGGTAACCGTGATCATGATCTTCATACGCGGACATGTCCCCACTGCGTCTATAGTATATAATATGTCGGTCTTCGGCCTCGACTTTATTATGGCGACATTATATATAATTCAGATGTTTGTAAAGACGCGCCTTGCGCTTCCGATCACATATACGGTCATCTATGCCGGATATCTGATGTTCCAGGCATTATACCGCGGTTATTATACTATACAAGTCATGCATCACATGCTCACACCTTTAACGAGGATACTGAATATTCTAAGCTTTATATTCTTCCTGATCTATATGCTTTTGCTGGCAGTAGTTTACTGCTCTGCGACATTTGCGGTGGGGAAGAAAAAAGAATGAAAAAAATATTGAAAACCATATATACAAATAACACATAGAAAGTGAGGAAAACACATGGACCACAAGATTATCACTGATGAGTATCTCGACAAAATGGATGCTTACTGGCGTGCAACAAACTACCTTGCTGCGGCCCAGCTGTATCTTTTAGACAATCCGCTTCTTCGCGAGCCCTTGAAAAAGGAACACATCAAGAAGAAAATAGTCGGTCACTGGGGAACCGTTCCCGGGCAAAATTTCATTTATGTTCATCTTAATCGTATTATAAATAAATATGATCAGGATATGATCCTTCTATCCGGTCCCGGTCATGGAGGAAACTTCTTTGTGGCAAACGCTTACCTTGAAGGCTCCTACAGCGAGGTGTACCCTAACATCAGCGAGGACCTCGACGGACTTCAGAAGCTTTGTAAGCAATTTTCATTCCCCGGCGGTATCTCAAGTCATGTTGCTCCGGAAACCCCCGGTTCGATACATGAAGGCGGAGAGCTCGGTTACTCCATAGCTCACGCATTCGGAGCGGTATTTGATAATCCCGGGCTTATAGCAGCCTGCGTGGTCGGTGACGGAGAGGCTGAGACCGGCCCTCTCGCAACCTCCTGGCAGTCAAACAAATTCCTTAATCCGGTTTCTGACGGTGCCGTACTTCCCATTCTTCACCTTAACGGCTTTAAGATTTCAAATCCTACAATCCTTTCGCGCCTCTCACATGAGGAGCTTGAAGCATTCTTCAAGGGTAACGGATGGAAGCCGTACTTTGTGGAAGGCTCGGATCCGAAGGAAATGCATAAAAAGATGGCAGAAACTCTTGATACGGTCATCGACGAGATAAAGGCTATTCAGAAGCATGCAAGGGAGACAGGCGATACCAAAAGACCGGTATGGCCCATGATCGTTCTTCGTACACCGAAGGGCTGGACAGGTCCGAAGGTAGTTGACGGCAACAAGATTGAAGGCTCATTCCAGGCACATCAGGTTCCCGTAATGATGGATAAGCCGGAGCATATGCAGATCCTTCTTGACTGGCTTAAAAGCTATCATGCCGAGGAGCTTTTCGATGAAAGCGGTGCTCTTATCCCCGAGCTTAAGGAGCTTGCTCCGAAGGGCGACAGGAGAATCGCTTCCAATCCTCATGCAAACGGCGGCAAGCTTCTCCGCGACCTCAGACTCCCTGATTTCCGCGAGTATGCAGTAGATGTTCCTTCACCCGGAGCGGTTGAAAAGCAGGATATGATCGAACTCGGCGGATACATCAGAGATGTATTTAAGCTCAACGACGATCAGAAGAATTTCCGTATATTCGGACCGGATGAGACAATGTCCAACCGTCTCAATAAAGTATTTGAAGTTACAAACCGTGACTGGAACAATCCTATCGAGGAGGGAACCGATCAGTTCCTAGCCGCAGACGGACGAGTTATGGACTCCATGCTTTCCGAGCATATGTGCGAAGGCTGGCTCGAGGGTTATATCCTCACGGGAAGACACGGCTTCTTCGCCAGCTACGAAGCATTTATCCGTATTATAGATTCAATGGCTGCTCAGCATGCGAAGTGGCTTAAGGTATGTAACGGTCTCTCCTGGAGGCAGCCGATCGCATCCCTTAACCTTCTTCTTACATCAAATGTATGGCAGCAGGATCACAACGGCTTTACACATCAGGATCCGGGATTCCTCGATCATATCTCCAACAAGAAGGCAGATGTGGTAAGAATCTACCTTCCGCCTGATGCTAACTGCCTGCTTTCAACCATGGATCACTGCTTAAAGAGTAAGAACTATGTAAATGCGATAGTTGCCAGCAAGCATCCCAGACCTCAGTGGCTCACAATGGAACAGGCTGTTAAGCACTGTACTCAGGGTATCGGAATATGGGACTGGGCTTCTACCGATAAGGGTGACGATCCGGATGTTGTACTTGCCTGCTGCGGCGATACTCCTACACTTGAGGCACTTGCAGCCGTTGATATCATGCATAAGGAAATGCCGGATGTAAAGGTTCGTTTCGTCAATGTAGTTGACCTTATGAGACTTGAGCCGAAGGACAGACACCCTCACGGACTTTCGGACATTGATTACGATACCATCTTCACAAAGGATAAACCTATCGTATTTGCATTCCACGGATATCCGACTCTTATCCATGAGCTTACATATACAAGAAATAACTCAAATATCCATGTTCACGGTTATCACGAGGAAGGTACTATCACTACTCCCTTCGATATGAGAGTACAAAACAAGATTGACCGCTTCAACCTTGTGATCGCCATGATCAACAACCTTCCTTCACTCGGAAACAAGGGCGCATTCCTTGTTCAGAAGATGAAGGATAAGCTTGTAGAGCATAAGACCTACATCCACGATGTCGGCATCGATATGCCTGAGGTTGCCGAGTGGAAGTGGACAGGACTGAATTAGACTTATATGTTTAACGAACGATGGCAAATAAATGCCATCGTTCATTTTAAGAGGTTTGATCATGACTTACCCGATTGAAACAGAAAGACTTATAATAAGATTATCAGATGTCGGAATTGCTCCCGCGACTCTGGATTATTTCAGCCGAAATCGAAGCTTTTTTGAAAATGTCGAAGCCGAAAGAGACGACATATACTACACGCTGGATTATCAAAAGAAGCTTATGGCCTTTGAAATGAAAAAGATCGAAAGCGGGCTTTCGGCGTATTACTATGCATTTTTAAAAGATGACCCCGGCAGGATTGCCGCATCGGTCACATTTATAAATATAAGAAATGCGCCTTATTACAGCACCACCTTCGGCTACGATGTGGATGAAAAGCTTCAGGGTCAGGGGATTGCCACGGAAACAGTACGCGCCTCCATAGATGATGTCATTAAAAATCATAACATTCATCGTATAGAGGCGCGGGTACTTCCCGATAATGATGTATCGATTCATATTCTGGAAAAGCTCGGCTTTATATATGAAGGTATCGAAAAGAGCAGCATTCTTCTGAAGGGAAGCTTTCGCGACCACAAAAGATATGCTTATATAAATGAAGCCTTTATTTACTGATTGGTTTTTTGCCGGTTGCTTTACTCTTACTCTTTACTTCATTTTCCTTTTTGGGTTGTTCGGATTTCTTTTTTGCATTTTTCAGTTCGGATTTAGTCATCTGTCTCAGGAATGTCTCGTCATCCTTAAGTGATCTGACAACTGCCTTGATACTCATAAGCTTTCCGGGATTCTCCCTTGACATCAGATTCTTTCTGAAGCCCTCAGAGCTTATGAGATTTTTCCTTAAGGACTCATAATCTGCATTTTTGTCAATGATTCCGCAATTCTCCCTTACTTCCATGAAGCGGGCAACCTGAACATATGATACATCCTCCATATATTTTCTGGTACCTGCCACATTTCCGAGGCGGTTGTAATAATCCTTTGTCTCAAGGCGATTCATTGCAGCATTTGCCTGTGCCTTGAAATACTCATTTTTAAGCTTCAGATTTTCTTCCTCGGCAATTTTGTTTAATTCCTTTAATGTGGGAAGCCCCGTCAATGTAGTTTCCGAATTTTCTTCGTCATAGTTAAACTTTACCTTGTTAAATAAGCTTCCGTCGAGCAGTTTCGGCATCAGAGGTTTCATAAGCTCAGAATGTCCTGCGAGGAATTCAGCATATTCATCTGACGAGGCACCGATAAGCCTGATCTCATACTCCCTGTTATCATCCAAATTGATTTCATTCCATTTTGAAAAGCTGAGTTTGTTCTGCTTCTTATATTCCTGCAGGATCCGTGTAGAATGTATCGTTTCAAGGCTTGTTTTAACCAGCATGGAATAATCATTAAGGTCCGCTTTGTCATTCAAAATAGCATTTGCACGAACCCTTGATTTCATCACCGCCTGATGAATGTCCTGAGCCTTACCGGAGCGCGTTCCCAGAAGGCTTCCGTAATCCGCAACAGACATATCATTAAATTTTCCGGGGCTGTCAAGCTTCTCAAGCTCAAGCATACGGTTTCTTACCGGCTTTGACTCCTGCCAGAGGTCATGCTGAAGATCTCCGAGAAGCATCATAAGCATATAGTCAGGATCCTTGATCAGTTCTTCTCCGGGCCTCGAAAAATCTATCTTTTTAACCAGATTTCCCACCATCTCGTCGACTGTTTTAAAACCCTTGTAAAGTGTTTCGGAAATCCATTTCATGTCTTCTTCATACTCTGCCCGTTCTTCTTCCGTTTTATTGTTTTTCTGTTTTAATGCATTTAATACCTTGTTAAATGCCTGCTGCTTTTTTTCCACATCCTTTTCCGGATCATATATGTCTTCAAGCTTTTCTCCGTCGTTGATCATGGAAAGCACAGCCATATTAAATAGAGATGTTCTGGTAAGGGTTCCGAATCCATTTTTTGATGAGGGAACATTATTTAAATCATAATCTCCTAAAAAGGCTTTTCTGATCTCGCTATCACTATGCAAAAATGCTTTTTTCTCTATGTCTGAATAATACTTTTCAGTATAGTTTTTATAATAATTATCCTTGAATTCTTCAAAGGTAAGCTCTGCATTACCCGTTCTTGCCTTTATGGCATCCTCAAGAGGACGGATATTTCCGTGAAGATGACGGCGGAGATTTCTTATGGTTCTTACCCTGTTTCTTGCATAACTTGAGCTTGAATCATTTATAACCTTTTCGTCCAGATATTTTACGGCAAGCTGATCGACATGTTTTACCATTCTGCTGTATTTTTCCAGCTCTTCATCGGTTACAGCGTCACCCTTCTTTGCAAGCTTTTCGGAATATTTCTTCAATTCCTTAAGTCCGAGCTGTATATTTGTATAGTTTTCGCTGGTACCCTTTAATCTGTTAGTAGCCTTGCCGAGATCATCGATCATACTATCAATGATGTTAACATTTCGCTTAAGAGAAAGCGCATCAACGGAATTAATACCGTATTTCGCTGCTTCTGCTTCCATGATCTTCGGATCCTGAACATACTGATCGGAAACGGATTCTTCCTTCCCCATAACGGAAAATTCAAAAACATCCGGATCAAAGCCCATTTTCCTAAGGTCTGCTTCACTGTCCTTATATACACTTTTTTCATCCAAGCCGTAATTATTAAAGAATTTCTCGAGCTCTTCATTTAAATATTTCGGATTTTCAGCAAGCATTTCTGTTTTATCGGCATAGCTGAGTTCAAGATAAGAGCCCTTATGGTGAAGGTTATCATATACACTTATGGACTTATCGCCCAGATTATTGATAAATTCTTCCTTTTCGGCAGAGCTCAGCTTCTTCCAGTCACCGATATCGTTGATCATTTCATACATTTGTCCCACTTTATTGAAAAAATTGATCTTCTCTTCGTATTTTATGAAGAAAGCAAACTTTTCATCCGTGGAGAGTTTCTTCCAGCTTCCCTTGGGATTCACATACTTATAAAAATCGAAAGCAATGGCAGTTTGTTTTTCTAAATAAGTTTCCTTTCTGAGATTCCTTCTTTCATCGGTCATATTTTCCCACGCCATAGTCGTCATACCGAAACGGGGGAATCTCATCTGCATAAGCCCCGGAAGCTTATCCGGCGTAAGCTCATCATCAGAGTAAATGCCCTTCCCATCCTTCAGATCATCGGAAAGCAGAATCCTTTTCTCGCTTTCGTTTCTAATCTCATTATCGATGTTGATATTATTATCGGTATTAATCTCATTATCGATGTTGATCTCATTATCGGTATTAAAGTTATCTGATTCTCTCATGCCTTCGTCCTCCTATAAGCTTATGTAGCAATCCTATCCTGCGATGAAACAATAATACCACTTTCCAAATAACAAAACAGCAACAAAAGGACGCCATTACATATTTATGTGTCAGAAGATCTGACATAAAATCCAAAAAATCTCCGAATTTCATATTATAATTCATTCATGAAATTTTCGTTTATATAAGCATATCTTTTGTGGTCACGGAATTTTCCGCGAAGAAGTATACTGCTCTTTTCAATCCCTTCA
>CACYCJ010000247.1 GCA_902772925.1 uncultured Lachnospiraceae bacterium | reverse complement strand
CTGTCACAAAATGTGATAGTGGACCTGTCCCCGTGTCATCTATACATATTATCTATTCTATCTTCGCAACCGTTCCGCCGAGTGAAGTAACATTTTCGCGGTAGCACTGGTTATAGTCCTCGAAGCTGTAGGCCATTCCCCAGCCCCACGCCGCTTCACTTCGGAATATCGTATCCGCATTATAATCACTTATAACTCCGCCATTGGGATTTTTCTGCAAGCCCTCAAAATACACGGCGTCATAGCAGGTCTTATCGCCCAGATCATCGTTATGCCAGGTAACCTCATATATCACAACAAGTCTGTTTGACTGTCTCGGCTTAACATTCGGTATGCCGGTAACAAGGTATGCATCCTTGTAAACGGCATCTGTCTTTGAATAGTAGTCGACCGCGCTCTCATGGTCCCAATTAGCACATTCGGTTATATTCATCTCGGCAATTTTGCCCGACGCGATAAAATCACCCATTGATTCAGTCAGATCCTGTGCAACGACATTATAATCAGGTTCTTTTGTTTCATTTTTGTCATCATACTCAGAATCGTCGTTGCTAATCGTACTTCCCATATGACTGATTTCTTTTTGGAATACAATAAACACTCCGAGATGTACCCCTGCCACTATGATGCAAAATGCTATAATAATTACTACAATGGCTATTAATAATCTGAAGGAAGCCTTCTGTTTCTTATCATTCACCGGGTTAGGCCGAGCATTCTGCATAGCTTTCAATCTCTCATGCTCAACATCCTCCGGATCATAGTCCATCGTATACGGAGTACCGCAGTATTCGCATACAAAGGTATCATTTTGTTTTATAAGCTTACCGCCGCAGCTCGGGCATTTCAGATCAACCAATTTCATATTGTATATCCCTCAAATAACAATGTGAAAACCGGAGATGCGTCCCCGTGTCACACCCTTTCCAGTTCCTGCATCAGTTCTTCAAGCGGAAGCTGCCCGGGAGCAGATGCATTTCCGACCATCGCAAATGTAATAGCCGAACCGGTAGTCTTTCCGCTGACTCTGGTCTTTTTTCCGAGCTCGCCCATGGCCATGGTCACAAGAGGAAGCTGAATGTCCTCATAGCCTTTATTTCCTTTTGTAACATTTTCGGTAAATTCCATAAGGCGGCGTACATCAAATTCATTCTTCGGCGTAGTCGCAATCTTCATGATATCTGCGCCGAAAATCTTCATTTCACGAAGCATTTCTTCCATATCGGCATCATGAGGCGTCTTTTCAAGATCATGATTGGATATGATCACCCTCACGCCGTTGTCATGAGCCTTGGTCGAATTTCGCACAACATAGTAGTTGCCCTGAAGAAGCTCAATGTCTATCAGATCGACCAGGCCGCTCACAATTACCCATTCATAAATGTCCGCAAGCATATTTTCGGCTCTGTCGTGGCGGAACTCGCCGCCCTCCTCCTCACTTCTGTAGGTAAAAAGGAGAAGCTTGTCCGAAAAAACATCCCTGAGCACCTTAAGCAGCTCCAAAAGCTTGGTGCTGTTGGTCACATCATCATAATAATCCGCACGAAATTCTACAATATCGACCTTATAGCCGGGATGCTGACTTTCGCATCTTGCTGATTCCTTGACTATATCTATGGCCTGCTTCAGAATCTCCTCCTCGGTCCTTCCGACCAGGGGGACGCATATTTTGGGATTTCCGTCTCCGATATGGCAGTTTTTAATTACTAATTCCGGCATAACATCACCTGCGGCACCTGTCACCGCGCGCAGGCGGGGTTTATCTTCCCCGTCTGCACCCTATAAATCTGACTTTTTTAATACTCCATGGCCTTCTCTTCGCCATTTAAAACTCTGAGTGCACCCTGTGCAAGTGCAAGAAGCTCATCCTCTCCGGGATAAACGGTAACGGGAGCGATAAACTTTACTCTGTCGATTATCTCTTCTGTTACATATTTTCCGTAAGCAATGCCGCCTGTAAGGATGATCTGGTCAACCTTTCCGCGAAGCACTGCAGCCTGAGCTCCGATATCCTTTGAAACCTGACAGATAAATGCGTCAAATACGGTCTTTGCGAACTCATCACCGTCATCAAGCGCCATCTTGGCAACCTCACGTGCATCATTTGTCTTAAGATAAGCATTGAAGCCGCCGTTTCCTATGAGCATCTTCTTAACCTCAGCCTGTGTATACTTACCGGAGAAGCAAAGATCAACGAGCGCTCCGGGAGGAACGGCACCGGCTCTCTCGGGTGAAAATGCGCCATCGCCCGAAAGTGCATTAAATACATCTACAACCTTTCCGCCCGTATGAGCTCCGACCGAAACGCCGCCGCCCATATGAACTACTATAAGGTTAAGATCTTCATAATTCTTTCCTGTTTCCTTGTCATATCTCTTAGCAACAGCCTTCTGGTTGAGTGCGTGGAAGATACTTACTCTCGGAAGCTCGGGAACACCCGATATCCTTGCGATATCCTGAAGCTCGTCAACAACTACGGGATCTACTATAAATGAAGGCTTTCCGATCTCATCACCGATTTCCTTGGCAAGGATTCCTCCAAGGTTTGATGCATGCTCTCCGCCTCTTGCG
>CACYCJ010000246.1 GCA_902772925.1 uncultured Lachnospiraceae bacterium | reverse complement strand
ATAATCTGATCATAAGAGTTCTCCTTAAGCTTATCTTCCGAACATTTTAGCGGTTTCGAAAAGTCTCTTTCTGAGATGATCCGTAAGCGCCTCCTGCTTATATCTCCATGCCCAGTTTCCTTCGCCTACACCGGGAGTGTTGAACCTTGCCCATGAATCAAGCTCAAGTACATCCTGCATGGGAACTATGGCCATGTTTGCAACGGAACCGAAGCAGGCACGGATAAATACCCAGCATATATCACTTGCGTCGGTGCTGTAATATCTTCTCAGCTTATCTCGTGATGCTTCATAAGCATGCTTGTACCAGCCGAGAGTAGTATCATTATCATGAGAGCCTGTGTAGCATACACAGTTTCTGATATGGTTGTGAGGCAGGAAATTATTTTCATTCGGATTTTCAAATGCAAACTGAAGTATCTTCATACCGGGGAATCCGAACTTATCACGAAGCTCAACAACGGAATGATCGATCTGCCCCAGATCTTCTGCGATAATAGGCATATGATAACCTAAAGTCGCTTCAAGGTTTGTAAAGAAGTTCTCACCGGGAGCATCAACCCATTTTCCGTTTACAGCGGTATTCTCACCGTAAGGTACAGACCAGTATTTATCAAAACCTCTGAAGTGGTCTATTCTCAGATAATCGGTGAGAGTGAGCTGGTGACGGATACGGTTAAACCACCAGGTATAACCCGTCTTTGTATGCTCGGGCCAGTTATAGAGAGGGTTGCCCCAAAGCTGACCGGTAGCCGAGAAATAATCAGGCGGTACGCCGGATACCTCGGTAGGGTAGCCCTTTGAATCGAGCATAAACAGCTTTTTATTAACCCAGACATCGGCACTGTCCCATGCAACGAAGATCGGAATATCACCGATGATCTTTATATCGCGCTCATTTGCGTAGCTCTTAAGCTCCATCCATTCCGTGTAGAAAAGGAACTGGAGGAATTTGTAATAATCGACATCAATCTTTAGCTTTTCAGACCACTCGGCTTTTACCTTCTTAGTGGGATTTTTAAGCTCGTCGTCCCACAGATACCAGGGAGCTCCGCTGTGATAATCCTTTGCGGCCATAAACAGTGCATAATCATTCAGCCAGAAGCTTTCCTCACAGAATCTTTCGTAGCTGCCCATTAATTCTTCATTTGATGAAAAACCGTCCTTTATCTCGGGATCGATATATCGTTCGTAGGCAAGTCTGAGAAGCTTCATCTTGAAAGGAATGACATCACCGTAGGACACATTTTCGATATTCCACTTAGGCATATCGTTGAAATCACAGTCATAAATCAGACCGAGTTCTCTGAGGTGATCGATGCTTATAATGAGAGGCTGTCCCGCAAATGCGGAGAAGGGCTGATACGGAGAATCTCCGAAGCCTGTATGTCCGAGGGGGAGCACCTGCCATGCAGTCATTCCGGAATCCTTCAGAAAATCTACGAATTCATACGCATTTCTACCCAGATCTCCGATGCCGTAGGGCCCGGGAAATGAGGTGGGATGCAGCAGTATTCCGGCATATCTTTTTACTTTAGTCTCTGCTTCGCTTGTAATATCCATGTGTTGTATAACTCCTTTAATGCAATCTAAAACATAATTATACAAAACTAAAAAATAACTTGCAAGTTTTTCGGCTATTTTCAGAACATTTTGATAAGCTTTTCGAAGAGAGGCAGAGATTTTTCAACAGTTTCCGTAGTTACGCAGTAAGAAATCCTGAAATGACTCTTAACATCAAAGCTGTCACTCGGTACGATTATGAGACCGAGCTCCTTTGCCGCAGTCCAGCAGAATTCATTCGCATCCTCAATCGGACATTTAGGGAACATATAAAAGGTTCCGCCCGGCTTTACGATCTGATAGCCCATTTCCGTGAGAGCATTGTAGAGTATCTTTGCATTTGTTTCATATACGGAAAGATCGCTTGTCAGATCAAGTACCTTTTCGGCTGCAAGCTGGATGATCGAAGGAGGACAGTTGTGACCGGTGAAACGGGAAATCTGTCCGCACATCGGAACTATCATATCGGCATCCTTTGCCTTGGGATTAACCGCAACATATCCGAGTCTTTCGCCGGGAATCGAAAGAGATTTGCTGAAGGAATAGCAGCTTATGGAATTGTCGTAAAATGCTGTTATGTAGGGTGAATCCGTTCCCTCGAATACTATCTCCCTATAGGGTTCGTCCGATATAAGAAAAATTTCGTGGCCGTATTCCTTTTCCTTTTCGGTAAGGATTGAAGCAAGACGCTTGATAGTCTCTGTCGTATAAACTATTCCGGAGGGATTATTGGGAGAATTGATGAGGACCGCAGCAACCTTGGGATTCATCATTTCCTCAAATACCTCGAAATTGATCTGGAAGGTTTCGATGTCGGCGGGAACAACCTTGAGATTTGGACCGCAGCCCGTAACATAGGGAATGTATTCCGGAAAGTAGGGAGCAAAGGTGATGACCTCGTCACCCTCTGCGGCAACGCATCTTATGGCGTGTGAAAGAGCACCTGCCGCACCGGTGGTGGGGAAAATGTGCTTCATCTCGTAATCCATTCCGAATCTTCTGTTAAGGGATTCAGCGATAGCCTGTCTGGTCGAGGGACGACCGAGAGTGGGGCTGTAGCCGTGAAGTACAACCGGGTCCTCATTTTGAATGAGATCTATCATTGCCTTTTCGAATTCAGCCGGCGCGGGAACCGAGGGGTTTCCGAGAGAGAAGTTGATAACACTATCTTTTCCCATTTCCTTTTCTCTCTGCATACTGTAATCAAAGAAATCCCTGATGACGGATCTCTTTCCTGTCATATCCTTATAAAACTGTGATATCATAACTATTCCTCCGATAATAATCCTTTGTGTAGTATTATGTGTAGTATTAAGGGGTTTTATATGACTATTTGTCTTTCCTTAATGATACATATTGCGATTTTACAACTACTTTTCCGATAAGTCCATAAAAAAGAACCGTTTTATGCATATAAATTTATTGTAGTCTGTACAAAAAAAAGATGTTATACTACACCCATGGAAATATTTGATACACATGCGCATTATGATGACAGAGCCTTCGATGAGGACAGGGAAGAGCTTCTTAAGGCTTTGACTGATAATGGCATAACACGGATAGTAAATATAAGCGAGGATATAAGAACCTCCGAAAATACGGTTCGACTTTCGAAATCCCATGATTTTATCTATGGCGCGGTAGGTATACATCCCAATGACTGTGCGGATACCTCCGAGGATGATATCGAAGCGCTTCGTGATATGGCTGAAAAAAATGATAAGATAGTGGCTATAGGAGAGATAGGGCTTGATTATCACTATGATGAGCCGCCAAAGGATATTCAGAAGAAATGGTTCGAAAGACAGATTGAACTTGCTGCTTCACTTAAGCTTCCCATTGTTATTCATTCCAGAGATGCGGCACAGGATACCCTCGACATAATAAAAGGCTCCGCCGCTCCTTCAACGGGCGGAGTGATGCATTGCTATGCCTATTCAAAGGAAATGGCAAAGACTTATGTTGACATGGGATTTTTTATCGGGGTCGGCGGAGTTGTCACATTCAAGAATGCGAGAAAGCTCGTTGAGACCGTGGAATATATTCCCATCGAAAGCGTTGTCGTGGAAACCGACTGTCCTTATCTTGCACCCGTACCCTTCAGGGGAAAAAGAAATTCTTCGCTGTATCTACCTTATGTAATAGAAAAGATAGCGGAAATTAAGGGGATGGATCCCGAAGAGGTGGCGAAGATCACATTTGAAAATGCAAAGCGGCTGTATAATTTGTCATAGCTGCTTAACTGAATAGGCAGAGTATGTAGCACGACTGTTTCACAGGACAGGCAGAATATATAGTATGTCTGTTTGACCGAAAAGACAGTAAATAGGTAAAACAGGTTTACAGATGGATGATAATTTAAAGCTCAGTAATCCCAAGGTTACTATCGAGGCATTACAAAAATACGGATTTACATTTCAGAAGAAATTCGGGCAGAATTTTCTGATCGATGCTCATGTTATAAAAAAGATAATAGCAGCTGCCGGGATTACCAAAGAGGATACGGTGGTAGAGATCGGCCCCGGTATGGGAACTCTTACACAGTATCTGGCAGAGGCTGCGGGTAAGGTTTATGCCGTAGAGATCGACAAGGCGCTGATACCGATCCTTGCCGATACTCTTTCCGAATATGATAATGTAGAGATAATAAATGACGATATACTTAAGGTTGATATAAATGCTCTTGCGGTTCCCTGCGACGGGACGGATGATGAAGCAGGCGGTATATCCTCATCAAAGCGAAAGCTGAAGATTGTTGCGAATCTTCCGTATTACATTACCACTCCCATTATCATGGGAATACTTGAAAAAAAAGTAAATGTCAGCGATATGGTGATAATGGTTCAAAAGGAAGTAGCTCAGAGAATGGATGCTTCTCCCGGGAGTAAAGAATACGGCGCGCTCAGCCTCGCGGTGCAGTACAGAGCCGAGACTTATCTGGCGGCAAATGTACCGCCGAATTCATTTATTCCGAGACCGAATGTAGGCTCTGCCGTGATCAGGCTTAAGGTTTATGACGAACCGAAGGTAAATGTAAAGGATGAGAAGCTGATGTTTAAGCTGATCAAGGCCTCCTTCGGAGAAAGAAGAAAAACTCTTCAAAACGGTATCTGTAATTATCCGGAGCTTTCATTTACAAAGGATGAGGTTGCGGCTGCACTAAGGCAGATGGGACTTGATGAAAGGATAAGAGGAGAAAAGCTTTCTCTCGAAGAGTTTGCGAAGCTTTCGGATATCCTGGGATCAAATTAAAAAGGATAAAGGTCGGTATTTCGGGATACGGTTGATGATATGACGGAAGATGAAAGATATATGGGACGAGCCATAAGGCTTGCAAAGAAAGCCCGTGACATGGGAGATGTTCCTATAGGCTGCATTATAGTATATGAAGGCAAGGTTATAGGTAAGGGCTTTAACAGGAGAAATGCAAAAAGATCCGCGCTTGCGCATGCGGAGATAATAGCGATAAAGCAGGCCACTCGTTACATTGGTGACTGGAGACTCGAGGATTGCACGATGTATGTGACATTGGAGCCCTGCCAAATGTGTTCGGGAGCGATACTCCAGTCGCGTATCCCCAGAGTGGTTATGGGATGTATGAATCCGAAGGCCGGCTGTGCGGGCTCGGTGATAAACCTGCTGCAGATGGAAGGCTTTAATCATAAGGTTGATATAACCTCGGGGGTCCGGGAAAAAGAATGCAGCATTCTTCTCAGCGAATTTTTTTCGAATCTGAGAAGGGAAAATAAACTTCTGAAAAAAGAAAAGGACATATAACGGGAAATGAATTTATTACTGACTATGACGCTGCTTCCGTCAGCGCTGATAATGTTTTATATCTATAAAATGGATTCTCATGACAAGGAACCGGGAAAGCTTCTGGCTCTTCTGTTTTTCATGGGCGCAGTTCCCACTGTCATCTGTGCACTTATAACCGAATCCGTCGGCGGAGCCATGCTCGACAAAATGCAGCTTAAAAATCAGACCTTATATTATTTTATAGAAGCGTTTATTATTGTTGCAATTTCAGAGGAAGGCTTCAAATTTCTTTATCTGTGGGCAGTATCATGGAAAAATAAAAACTTCAACTATCTCTATGACGGAATAGTTTATTCGGTTTTTGTTTCAATGGGCTTTGCCACGATTGAAAACATCGAGTATGTGCTTTTTAACGGCGGAACCTCAACGGCGATAATAAGAGCCGTGACTGCAATTCCGGGGCACGCCACATTTTCCATCTTCATGGGCTATTATTACGGACTTGCCAAGCTGAATGCGGTAAGGGGAGATAAGAGAAAACGTAACCGGAATTTGATCCTGACACTGCTCGTGCCGGTGCTCCTTCACGGCTTCTATGATTTCTGCGCATTCACTTCAAATGTATGGATGTCTATA
This sequence comes from uncultured Lachnospiraceae bacterium, assembly GCA_902772925.1. Taxonomy (GTDB): domain Bacteria; phylum Bacillota; class Clostridia; order Lachnospirales; family Lachnospiraceae; genus Eubacterium_Q. The sequence continues at coordinate 546 of CACYCJ010000246.1, read as the reverse complement.
GTACTGTTTATATTCATACTTCTTATGGATATAAATGCATATCTCAGAGTGAGCAGGTCAGCCAGGGAAAATGAATATCTTTATAAGCAGTATATGGAGAAATTCCCGACGCTCAATCTTCCGTATCAGGACTTTGAAACGGCGTACAGACAGGTGTTTAATGCGCCTGTTTACATGAGGAAGCCGCAGAACCGTCCGCAGGAGTTCGTAAGACCCGTACCGAATATGGCACGAAGACCCGTGAGACCGGTATACAGGCTGTTTTGCCCTGTCTGCGGAAACGAAGTCAGATTGAATTCGTTTAATTGTCCGGTGTGCAAAACGCCGCTTAACATAAAAAATTACCTTGACTGAGTTACATAACTTGTTTATACTTAACTATTAGTATTGGGTTAAATAATATATTGTTTTGAAGAATTTGTTTTTCGTTATTGTCCTTTTTGTTGTAAGGACAGTCGGAAAGCATTTCTATAAATTTCCGCGCAGCTGGGGAGATAGCGGTGCCCTGTACCTGCAATCCGCTACAGCAGGAGTGATGATCGGCCT
>CACYCJ010000245.1 GCA_902772925.1 uncultured Lachnospiraceae bacterium | reverse complement strand
GAAGAAAGGCTATGCCACCCTTCTTATGAAACAAGCCGAAGAAACAGCTCGGCAAAAAGAATGTTTCAAGATCATTCTGTGGGTAGAGAAAGATTCCTGGCAAGAGAAATGGTATCGCCGGATGGGTTATATTGATGAAGAGTTCATGCAGCCCGTAAATAAAGACACCATCTGGCTGGAGAAATTTCTCAAATAAGACATACGACAAAATATGAATTTGATATTATCATTATACAGTTAGCATATATAACTATGACACCGGAAGAGTATATCGAAAAACTGAAGGAGGCGCAGCGCACCCTTGACAGCGTAAAGGATGATCTCGATAGAGCCATTCAACGAATGGAGAAGCGATTAGAGACTGGCTATGAGTACCTTGAACAGGAAAGCCGTTTGGCGGCTCTGGCAGGACGTGAATACGTCAAACTGGCCGACAGCAGCATCTATGAGACAGCAACGGCAAAAATAGAATATTGATATGAAACATACAGAAAGTGAAGTATATGAGCTGATAGATCTCTGTAACGAGAATATCAATAGTGGTGATGTAAATGCTGCTGGTAGCTACGACGAAGGTGTCCGTGATGCTCTTCTGTGGCTGTTGGAAGGAACACCAAGGCCAGAAGTCGGACGGGAGATTTAAGATTTTATTATGGCTTTCAATATAGAAAACGATCACAATCCTGATAAGGTTGTCGTGTATGGTACGATGATTGTCTTTCCTGGCTATAAACAGGTTGTTGGACGGATAGACGTCATTCACAACGGAAAGAAGTACACTCTGGAGAGTCACACGCCTCCCTTTATAGAGAAGAAAGATGGCAAGTGGTATAAAGAAGGTGAACTTGTAAAGATGGAGTAAAACATAAAAAATTGAATATGACAGAAGAACTGAAGCAGGCCCGCGAAGAGAAGGCCAGGACTTACGGTTACAACAATGCCATCTATATAGACAAGGCGATGTTGAATAAGGAGGGGTATCAGTATCTTGAAGAGAAGCCTGCAAAGGACTTCAAAGAGGGAACCGACTGGTACCGTAACAACGTATGGCATCCAGCCAGTGAAAAACCTGCTGGTGTTGATACTCCAGGCCGTGACATTGTCATTGTTACAATGGGACCGGAATATTATGGTAACAAACTGAAAACATGGCATATTTTTTCATATATGACATGGGATTGGGTTAAAGAACGCGCAGGGGAATTTGAAAAATGGGCTTACTTGGAAGACTTATTACCAGACAAAAAATGAATAACAATTTTTAAGAAAAATAGCATATGAATCATCATGAGTACATAAAGGCCATCGGACATGAGCAATCACTAATCCGTCGTCTATTCGCCAGTAGAAAAAATCGTGAAAAAAAGATTGAAAAAATTACCACTGAGCGATACGCTCACTTGATAGGTAAGTTCTTTACTAAGGAGAATGACCCGGATAGTATCTACCGTATTAACAAAATAACAACCAGGGCTAATTACATAGAATCTGACCAGGTGGATGTAGTTCTGTGCTGTAGCTGCTTAGGTACAACAAACACTGGTAGAGAGGGTGAAAAAATTGTAGGGCTGTATGTTCATAATGAAAACATTACAATTCATCCATCAATCGATATTGATGAACATTTAGCCGGACGATTTGTAGATAAGGTTAAAGCCCTGGAGAGATATTATAAACTCACCGAACAACTAAAAAACAATTTGAATCTTAATGAAAAGCCTGAAAAGGAAGTTGGGAAAATTAGTAGAGCAGCAATAGCATTCGCTTTGCTTTCAATCCTTGAAAACGAGGAAGGCGAACCATCAACAATGTTGGGTGAAATGGATAAGTACGATGACGTAATGAGTCTAATGGGAAAGGTGGCTGACATCCTTAACGAAGATGATATAGAACTTCTCTCTTCTCTACGCCCTAATACGTGGAATCATGCAATAGACTTCCAACAAGGTGCAGACTCAATTCTTGGCCCATTACCTGATTTCTAAATCAAAATTCAATATGTCAAACAAATATAAAACCATCGGAG
>CACYCJ010000244.1 GCA_902772925.1 uncultured Lachnospiraceae bacterium | reverse complement strand
TCAGACACTTGACTGGAAAAATGGAGCATTTTTCTTTGACTCAAAAGATTATGATGAGGACTTTGATCAGTTTGATAATGTGGCCGGTGAGCATAATTTCTGGTTTGAATCGGATTGAATCTGAGATTATTATTGTTTTGCATTAACATGTATATGAGTTGAAAATATAAGAAATTTGGATATAGAAAGGTATAAATAATAAGATGAGAAAGATCAAAAATAAGTTGATTTCAATATGCGCGGCAGCTGCGATTATGCTCACTTTGATAGCATGTCTGAATGGCTATGATATAAATGCTGCCGAAGCAGATGATGAAAATGTTGCTGTGGCTACGGCAACGGATTCAGAAACTGAAGATGCAGAAACAGCGGATGAGAATGAAGTGATAGGCGATGAGGCCGAAGAAAATTTTGGGTGGGATGTTTATACAAGCGGAGACTGGAAGTATACCCTTGAAAATGGATGTACGATAGTTGAGTATATCGGAAATTCTTCGAATATTGTGATTCCTAATATGCTTGATGGATATTATGTGAAGCGAGTAGGGGATAGAGTCTTTAAAAATAATACAAATATAACTACCTTAAAAATAAGTTCTGAAGTAACTCATTTAGGATATGAGGCATTTAAAGGCTGCAGTAATCTGAAATCGATTGTATTTTCAAAAAATATAGTGTATTTAGGTGACGGAGTATTCTCAGATTGTACATCACTAACGGAAGTGAATATACCCGCAAGAATTTGTAAAGCAGATGCCTATATATGTGATACCTTTGCAGGAGATTATAATATAACAAAGATAAACTTTGCATCCGGATGTTCCGTTATTAAAAACAGTTTGTTTAGGGATTGCGATGGATTAAAGCAGGTTACTATTCCTGACTCAATAACCGAAATTGGTGCAAATGCTTTTTGTGATTGCGACGGGATAACAACCTTGAATATGGGTAAAGGCGTTCAAAAGATATATGGAAATGCTTTTATTAGTTGTGATAATCTTTCCAAAATTGTTTTTTCACCCAAACTTACATATATGGAGCGCTGGAGCTTTGCGTATTGTCCCAAGCTGACTACAGTAAACCTTCCTAAAAAACTTTGTTCTTCGGGGGCCTATGCTGATCAGCCCTTCTATGGAGACGATAATTTAAAAACAATAAACTTTGAGAACGGCAGCACATTTATACCTCGTTACATGTTCTATCAATTACAAGGTATAACTACATTAAAAATGCCTAACACAATAACAGAAATTGATGAATGCGCATTTTGTGGTTGTACTAACCTTACCAGTATTACGCTTTCAAATAAATTGAAAAAATTAAATGCGGCTGTATTTAGAGGGCTTCCTAAACTTAAGTTTATAAAAATTCCCAAAAGCTTATGCTCAGCAGATTCATATACGTGTGCTCCATTTGATGGGGATTATAATCTTACCTCTGTTTCTATAGAAAAAGGTAGTACTCATTTGCAAAATAATCTATTTAGTGAAACCGGAATAAAAAGTATTACTATACCTGATACGGTAAAATATATAGGAGACCATACATTTCATAATTGCAAAAACTTAACTTATGTTAAACTTGGGAAAAACGTAGGAAGAGTTGATGGTTGGGCATTTGTTGGATGCTCAAGTTTAAAAAAGGTTGAAGTATATAATGAAAACACTGAATTTGGGAATTCGGTATTTGATGGTTGTGATGTACTGACAATATACGGTTACAAAGGATCAACAGCAGAGAAATATGCCAAGGATCGTAACATTCCTTTTAAAGCATTTAAAACCACTTTTGTTACAATGTATCGTCTATACAACAGAAACAGCGGAGAACATTTTTATACATCAAGTGCATCTGAAATTAATACACTTGTAAGTGCCGGATGGAAGAATGAAGGCGCTGCCTGGAAAGCTCCTGTAAAATCCAACACACCGGTATACAGGTTATATAATCCCAATTCGGGAGACCATCATTACACCACAAGTGCACCTGAGAAAAACAGCCTTGTAAATGCAGGCTGGAGATATGAGGGTATCGGATGGTATTCCGATGACAATAAGGGAGTCCCTTTATACAGGTTATATAATCCGTATGCCACTGTTGGATCGCATCATTATACAACGAGTGCTTCCGAAAAAAACGCTCTCATAAGAGGCGGCTGGAAGTATGAAGGCATCGCCTGGTATGGAGTGAAATAGATAAAATAAAGCAAATGCCGGGTTGCTTGTAAGCGTCCCGGCATTTGCTATGAAAGATCTTCCAGTACAAAAGGTAACATATATATCGGCTTAAACATAAGTTGATCATTATGACCGACATCTTTTTGAGAAAATAGATATTACCTATAGACCTTTCTTTTAAACACTAATCCCACCTCCTTCTTGCTTATTACAGCATAAGGAGCACTAATTTCAAACACTCAAAACATGATTTGGAGCAGTTTTTTACAACACTTCTAAAGGCGTCTGGAGCAGTTTTTTACAACACTTTTCAATATGCCTATCGGCAACCTGCACACGGCGCGCAAAACTCGCGAGCGAGTTTTGACAATGCCACTCCCAATGCCACCATTCTCAAAGCCGGATTAAAAGTATATACTTGTCGTAATCGGATGAAAATCCGGGTAGTTAACTAAAGATCCCCTGTAATATCCGACAGCGGGCTGCATGCTACATAATCCGTAAGCTGCTGTCGGATTTCATTACAGACATAGATTTAAATGAGGAGGGAATGGTTTTGAGAAAATATTTGAAGAAAGGTATAGTTATAGCTTTAACAACAGCCGTGATATTTTCGACCGGCTGCGGAGCAGGCAATGTGACTACTGAGACGACAACTGAAACAACTACGGAAACAACAAATGAGACGACAACTCAGACTACAACAGAAACGACAACGGAAACCACTACAGAAGAGGTTAAAAAGACCTGGGCGGAAGAGAATGAAAT
>CACYCJ010000243.1 GCA_902772925.1 uncultured Lachnospiraceae bacterium | reverse complement strand
ATTTAAGCTGGGCTACTAGGACTCGAACCTAGAAAATGCCGGAGTCAGAGTCCGGTGCCTTACCATTTGGCGATAGCCCAATTTCTTCAGAACGATGAGATTATAATATACTGTTTGATAAAATGCAAGCAGTTTTTTTGTTATTTTTACAACTTGACTTTTATTATGCCTTAAACTATGCTGTTTTCAGTATAAAACTATATGAACTTCACAGAAGGAGGGTTATTGAAATGAGTAAAAAATCCGTTGAGGTTAATAACGGCAAGGTTGCCATTATAGGTTGCGGTTTTGTGGGATCCGCTACGGCATTCGCTCTTATGGAAAGCGGTATTTTCAGAGAGCTGGTTTTGGTGGATGTAAATATGAACAAGGCAGAGGGCGAGGCAATGGATATAAGCCATGGTGTTCCGTTTGCAAAGCCAATGAAGATTTATGCGGGTACATATGATGATATAGCTGATGCGGCGATAATCATCATCACAGCAGGGGCTGCACAGAAGCCGGGCGAGACCAGACTTCAGCTTGTTCAGAAAAATGTAAGCATATTTAAGTCGATAATTCCCGAGATCAGCAGGAGAAAATTCGGCGGAATACTTCTTATAGTATCGAATCCGGTTGATATTCTCACATATGTTGCCCAGAAGCTTTCGGGATTTCCTGAGAACAGAGTCATCGGATCTGGTACTGTTCTCGATACGGCAAGGCTTAAGGCAATCCTCGGTGAGCATCTAGAGGTTGATAACCGTACGGTTGACGCGTTTGTTATCGGCGAGCATGGAGACAGTGAGCTTGTTGCATGGAGCAGTGCGGTTGTATCAGGACTCCCTCTTTCGAAATTCTGCGAGATGAGAGGACATTTCAACCATGATAAGTCTGAGAAGGAGATTCAAGCTACGGTTAAGGATGCCGCATACGAAATAATAGAGAGAAAGGGCGCAACCTATTACGGTGTAGCAATGGCTGTAAGGCGTATCTGTGAGGTTATCGTGAGAAATGAGAAGACCGTCCTTTCTGTTTCCGCCCGCATGAATGGCGAATATGGAATTGACGATATCTGTCTGTCGATGCCCGCTATAGTTAGTTCGAACGGTGTTGAAAACAAGATACCTCTTGCTCTCAGTGAAAGTGAGATAACTCAGCTTATGACCTCTGCGAAGACACTGAAGAACATTGCATCCGAGCTGGATCTTTCACTTCCGGAGGAGCCTGACGGAGCCGACGGAAACGAGGAATGATAAAAATTCAATTGACATATATGGAGTTTTGTAATAGACTCTAGGCTAACAGAAAAAACAAAAAATGCAATGAAGAGGAATAGTAGCGATACGGAATTCATGAGAGAGCTGCCGGGTGGTGCGAGGCAGAGGAGGAAATGTCGTGAACTCGCCTTGGAGCAGCCGGGTGAACCTGCGGATGTGTCATGATATTTTAAAAGAATGTAGCATTTTAAAATGAATGAGCATCTGTAAGTAGCTTAGGACGGAGCCTCACCGTTACAGGAGGAGGATATGATAGTATCCGATGAGAGCATGCCGTTAGGCATGAATTAGAGTGGTACCGCGCGTTATATATGCGTCTCTAAATTTATTTTAGAGGCGCATTTTTTTCTGCTTCATGCATATACGGCGGGTGCGATAAATCTGTCTCGCGGGTGCGGCGAATCTGTCTCGCAGGTGCGGCGGATCTGTTTCGCGGGTGAAGCGAATCTGTCTCGCGGGGCGAGGATAGTATTTAGTTAATTCGTTGAACAAGAAAAATTGAAATCTTTTGAATAATATAGTAAAATAAAAGGATGCTGAATCCGAAAGAAAGAGGAGGTTAGAGACATGAAGAATTATGATCATTACAGAAGAGGATATTTTGTTACTCCCACCCCGTGCAATGATTGGATCAACAAGGAATATATAGATAAGGCGCCGCTTTGGTGCAGTGTCGATCTTCGAGACGGAAATCAGGCGCTGATAGTACCGATGAGTCTTGAGGAGAAGCTTGAATTTTACAAGGAGCTTGTAAGAATCGGCTTTAAAGAGATCGAAGTAGGCTTCCCCGCAGCAAGCGAAACGGAATACGAATTCTGTCGCAGGCTTATCGAGGACAACATGATTCCCGATGATGTAACCATTCAGGTACTTACACAGGCAAGGGAGCACATAATAAAGAAAACCTTTGAAGCGGTAAGAGGTGCGAATCCGAAGAATGTCATTGTGCATCTTTATAATTCCACGAGCCTTGCCCAAAGAGAGCAGGTTTTCAAAAAATCAAAGGAAGAGATCAAGCAGATAGCGATTGACGGTGCCGAGCTTCTTAAGAAGCTTGCCGATGAGGATAATGCGGAGTACAGGTTTGAGTATTCACCCGAAAGCTTTACGGGAACAGAGCCCGAATTTGCGCTTGAGGTGGTAAATGCGGTGCTTGAGGTATGGAAGCCCACGCCGGACCGTACAGCTATCATCAATCTTCCCGCAACAGTGGAAATGTCACTTCCTCATATTTATGCCTCACAGATAGAATACTTCCATAAAAATATGGTATATAGGGATAATGTAGTGCTTTCGCTTCATCCTCACAATGACAGAGGAACGGGAGTCGCAGATGCCGAACTCGGACTTCTTGCGGGAGCAGACAGAATCGAAGGAACACTCTTCGGAAACGGAGAAAGGACCGGAAATGTTGACATTGTTACACTTGCACTTAATATGTTTACTCACGGTGTGGACCCCGAGCTTGATTTTTCGGATATGCCCAGAATTCAGGAAAGATATGAAACCCTTACAGGCATGACCGTCCATATGAGGCAGCCTTATTGCGGAAAGCTTGTATTTGCCGCATTTTCCGGTTCACATCAGGATGCAATAGCAAAGGGAATGAAATACAGACAGGATCAAAACAGTGAAATGTGGACTGTTCCTTATCTTCCTCTTAATCCCGAGGATATAGGAAGAACCTATGACAAGGATGTTATCCGTATCAACAGCCAGTCAGGCAAGGGCGGAATCGGATTTTTACTTGAGACCAAGTTCGGCCTTGATCTTCCCAAGAAGATGAAGGAGGATGTGGGTTATACCGTAAAAGGCGTGTCTGACCATATGCATAAGGAGCTGGAGCCTGATGAAGTAAAGCAGGTATTCAAGGATGAGTATGTAAACCTTGAATCCCCTATCAGATATATCGAATGTCACTTCGTTCAGGAGGACGGCATAAAATGCGAGCTCACGATCGACAGGGATAACATCAGAAAGGTATATCACGGACAGGGTAACGGAAGACTTGATGCCATAAGCAATGCGATAAAGAGACATTTCAAGATAGATTTCTCACTTGTAGACTACGAGGAGCATGCGCTCAACAGGGGCTCGAATTCAAAGGCTTGCGCGTATGTTGCTATACAGCTTACAGATGACGATAAGGTGTACTGGGGAGCCGGAATCCAGGATGATATTATAGTGGCTTCCGCATATGCACTTATAAGTGCAATCAACCGCGCATTATCGTAAATTTATAAGTGCAATCAACCGCGCATTATCGTAAATATATAGGTGCAATCAACCGCGCATTATCGTAAATAATAATGAGCATCACAAAAGAATTTAAGTAAGTAAATCGGGGGTATCAAATGGCAGAAAACGTATTTAAGAAGGATAAGGCTTTTTTAGAAAAGCTTCTTGAAGAAGTTACCGAAAAGGATAACCTGGCGGAAGAGATCGCAGCTGATAAAAAAGAGATAAAGGCTCTTGAAGGAAGCATTGTATCCGAAGAAAAATCCATAAAAAATGAGATTGCTACCACGACGAGCAAACGCCGCAACGAGATTGAGGGCAAATTCGGTAAGGAGCTTTATCAGCTTGCAGGTGAAAAGAAGTCTGCTGAAAGCTCCAGAAGTAAGGAAAAGACCAGGCAGGTCGAAAAAAGGGTTAAGCACGAGACAAAGCATCTCAGTGATGAAAATAAGGATTACAAAAAGGACTTCAACAGATATCTTCGCGAAAACAGAGTTCCTCTTATCTGCCGTTCGGAATGGTTTTACTGGCTTTATATGCCGACGTGCCTCAAGGATGTTTTAATGCTTATTCTCTGCATGGGCATCGACCTTGCCGGCGTGCCGTTCTTGCTTGTGACGATACTTAAAGCAACTGCTTTTGCGGAATATGAGGATTACAGAGTAAAGCTGCTCTCTATCATCATATGGGCTGCGTGGGATATCCTGTGGATAGTGGTTTACTTTATCGTTTATATCAATATTAAGATGAAGTACATTGATGTGCTTAAGAGCTGCAGTGATCTCAGAAGAAAAATGCAGCGCAACGAAAAGCATATGAATGAGATCAAGAAATCCATCAACAAGGATGATGATGAGGGGCAGTATAATCTCGATGAGCAGGATAAAGCCATCGATGACCTGAATACAAGAGAAGAAGAGCTGAACTACGATAAGAAGAAGGCTCTGGAAAAGTTTGAAAAAGATACAGTTCCTGCGATAGAGGAAGAGATATTGAAGAGAAGACAGCCCAAGGTTGATGCCGATAAGGAAAGACTCGAGGAGCTTCGGAAGAGCATTGAACCTAAGGAATCCGATCTTGACAAGATGGAAAAGAAAATAGCTCAGAATTATTCTTCCTATATCGGAAGCGATATGGTTAAGCAGGACACTATAAAGAAGCTGATAAAGGTATTTGATCTCGGCTATGCCGACAATGTGGCCGATGCGGTTGAATATTATAAATCCAACAAGCATAATCCCGAGCTTAATTAAAAATACAGGTAAAAAGAGGGTGCGGAGCACCGATAATTGGAGCCCTATCAATGAGACAAAGACCCGGAAAACAAAATAACGAACATGATATTGATAATGTCATAGAGACCGGCGGCTCACAGGAATCAGTCAGATATAACCGTGAGCTTAAGAAAGCCAGAAACAAAATGATACTGACCATAACCCTGGTTGTGGCCGGTATCCTTGTCGTGGCTGCCGGTGTTCTTTTTGTTATGTTTGAGTTAAGGGATTTCAGAGGCTACAAGGTACTTACAACCACACCGACCGATTACGACAGCAGCGCCAAGTATGTGCAGTTTGCCGACAATTTGCTTAGATTTAATAACGAAGGAGCTTCATATATCAATGCGACCGGACAGACGGTATGGACAGCCGGATCCGATATGGTGCTTCCCATTGCCGAGACCTGTCAGGACTATGCGGTGGTTGCAGATAAGGGCGGAAACCTTATAGATATCTATAACATTGACGGACTGGTAAACAGCCAGAATATGCCTTATGAGATTTGCGATGTGGATGTCTCGAAAACAGGCGCTTATGTAGCTGTGCTTCAGAACGGAAATTCCAACCTTATCAGTATGTACAGCAGCCTGGGCGACCAGATATACGAGATAAAGACATCCATCGAGAACAGCGGATATCCAATGGATATAGCAATCTCCGATGACGGACAGAAGCTGTTTACAAGCTATCTTTACTTAGTGGATCTTTCCGCAAAGATAAACCTTACAGCCTATAACTTCGGTGATGTGGGACAGAATGAGAACGCCGACAGAATGGTGGGCGGATACACATTTGAAGATCAGATGATATCAAAGGTTGATTTTGTGACGAATGATATCATTGCCGCATTCGGAAGTGAAGAGATAGTTATTTATTCCATGAAGGAAAAACCGAGCGAAAAGGCTCATATCAAGTACGATGACAAGATAAGGTCCGTATTTACGATGGAAGGCTATGTCGGTACAATCCAGGACGGCGACATTACGGATACGCAGAGCACATCGACGGATGCGGACAGTGAAGAGGAAAGCCTTTATCTTATGAAGGTTTATGACTATAACGGAAACAAAAAATTCGAATACAGATTTAATTTCGAATACGATAATATCATCGCCTCAAACGGAGAGATAATCATTATAGGCGGAAAGACCTGCCATATACTTACCTCGAGGGGAAAGCTTAAGTTCGCATATACCTTCGGTGATACAATAAAGGATATGGTCCCTGCCGCTCAGAAAAATACATATGTTGTAACCTACGAGGACAGGATAGATAATATTAAGCTGACAAAGTCAGAGAAGAAGGATGAGAAGAATTAATGAATTCACTTATCAAATTAGCGATAATAGCGGCTGTGACAATAGTTGTGCTATTAATAATAGCCGGAATTTTCAAGGCGTTTCTGAAAATTCTTGCAGTCATCCTATCAATTGCGATAGCTGTGGTCCTTTCGCCGTATGTATCGGATTTTCTTACGACCTATACGCCTGTCGATGATTACATATATGATGTGGCTTATGCGAAGGTCCAGGATAAGATAAGTGACAGGATAAATGATTTTCTTGATTCTGCGGGAGGTTCCTCGGAGGAGCTGACTGTGGAGGATTACAAAAATTATATTGAAAATTCTGATAAAAAGGGGTATGACATAGGATTGTCGTTTTTTGTTGAGAATGCATTAAAGCAGGAAACGGTAAATATATTCGATCAAAAGGCCATTGATTCCCTTTCGGATATGGTTGCGGGAAGAGTTACGGACTATTTCATGGGAATAATCTCGGGAGTAGCAGTTTATCTTATCTGCGCTGCCATCATTCAGGGAATAAGAACGCTGATCGGAATGCATAAAAAGGACAGAGACCGTTAAAGGTTCGGGATAAAGATATGGTACATGAATATCCGCAGATTTATGAGAAATTTAAATGCATAGGCGGTAAGTGCAGCGACTCCTGCTGTATCGGCTGGGAGGTGGATGTCGATGAGGCGATGTACTACTATTACCTTACCGTAAAGGGAAAGATGGGCGACCGGATAAGGAGCTGCATGGAGTATCGGGACGGAGAGGCGATATTTCCTTTGAACAAAGAAGGCAGGTGTCCTTTTTTAAATTCAAAGAATCTTTGTGATATAATTACAGAGCTTGGTGAGGACAGCCTATGCACCGTCTGCACGGAGTATCCGAGATACTATGAGACGGCGGGGGATTACGAGCAGATAGATATGAGCCTGTCATGTCCCGAGGTGGCAAGGCTTTTTTTCAGAGACGGGGAAAAGTATGAAATAGTCGTCTACGACGACGGCATTTTCTGCGAGGAGCTTTCTAAGACCAAAGCCGGATCTCGAGATAAAATGCGTCTTAAAAGAAATGCTGCCATGAATGTTGTTGACAGCGTCGATATAAAGGCATTATATAAAAGACTGAAGAGTACAAAGCCTGAAGAGCTGTTCGGATTTCTTGAAAAGGAAATTGATAATGTTCTGAGACCGATAATGAAGGGAAGACATAAAAAAGCTTATGATGAAAGCATTTTAAGTGTAGAGACGAAGAGCCTGCTTCCTCATCTTGAGACGCTTGACAACAGGTGGAAGGAAATATACGACTTTATAAAAATACATGACAGGAAGGGTGATCTTTCGAAGATTTCATACGATTTTCTTACTGCGGCAGGGGATGAGAAGGCTTCTTTGCAGCGTATAGAGTGGCTGAGAAGGACGCTCAAATATCTGATATTCAGATATACGATCGAAGCATATTTCGATGAAGATGTAATTTATGAAGCGATACTTATAAAAAGGTGCATGCTTATCCTTTGCTTTATTTGTTCCGTGAGATGTTATTTATCAAAGGGACATTTCGAAAGAGAGGATATGGAAGACACGGCGCACATTTTTTCGAGGCAGATAGAGCATTCCGAAGATAACCTCGAAGTATTGAAGGGACGAAGCATTAAATGAAGATTATAGTCGCAGGCTGCGGCAGAGTCGGTAACGAGATTGCCGAACAGCTGATAAAGGAAAACAATGAGATAACTGTAATAGATACAGATTATAAAACTCTGGACGATGTGACCGGTGAATGTGATGCCATCGGATACCACGGTGACTGTACGAGTTTTGAGACACTCAAGATGGCGGGCGTCGAGGAAACGGATCTTCTTATCGCGACAACGGATCAGGACGAGAAAAATATGCTCGCCTGCCTTATCGCAAAGAAGGTAGGTAACTGCCAGACCATAGCCAGGGTAAGAAGCCCCCAGTATTCCAAGGAGATAGTTTATCTCAAGGAGGAGCTGGGTCTTTCCATGTCCATAAATCCCGAGTATGCCGTTGCGGATGAAATGGTAAGACATATAAAGATACCTTCGGCATTCGAGGTTGACACATTTTCCAAGGGCCTTATAAATCTGGTGTCCTTTACTATTCCCGAAAATTCGCCGCTGGACAATGTAGCCATAAAGGATGCAAGAGTAAAGCTGGGGAGCAATGTGCTTGTCTGCGTTGTCAGAAGAGGAGACGAGATAACGATTCCCGGCGGTGATTTCGTGCTGAAATCAAACGATCTTGTCAGCCTTGCACTTTCCCTTTCGGATATAAATGCCGTTTATAACGCATTCGGAATAAAGACAAAAAAGATAAAGCATGTGCTTCTCGCGGGCGGAGGAACGATTTCTTACTATCTCGCAGTCAAGCTTCTCGATATGGGCATAAAGGTAAAGATCATCGAGAAAAACACTGCTCGCTGCGAAGAACTGTCGGAGCTGCTACCCGATGCTGTGATAATAAACGGAGATGCAACGGATAAATCCCTTCTGGAGGAGGAATCCATAGATAAAATGGACGCAGTCTGCTCCATTATGAACAGTGATGAGGAAAATATCCTGCTGTCCCTTTATGTCAGCAATATGACCGATGTAAAGGTGATGACCAAGATACACAGAAATTCCTATGAGGATATAGCTAAGACACTTCCCATCGGCCATGTTATCTCAACCAAAAAGATAACGGCAGAGTATATCATCAGATATGTAAGATCCATGAAAAACGCATTTAACAACAATGTGGAGGCTCTGTACAGGATGATGGATGACAGGGTTGAGGCCCTTGAATTCCTGGTCAGGGATGATAAGAAATTCGAAGGAAAGCCGCTTAAGGATCTGAAGATAAAGAGCAATACTCTGGTTTGCTCCATTTACAGAAAAAATAAGATCATAAGGCCCGGCGGAAATGACATTATCCGCAAGGGAGATAACGTTGTTGTAGTTACCACGAATACGGGACTCAATGATATAGAGGATATTTTTGAATAACACTACAGGTTGATCTGATATGAATATTTCATTATTGTTGAAAATGCTGGGAAAGCTTATGTTTTTCATGTCGGCATTTTTACTGCTTCCGATTATGGTCGGACTGATTTATCATGAAAGCGATATAATATACTTTGCTCTTGTTTCGCTGGGTACTCTTTTTGCGGGACTTGCGCTGGAACAGGCAAAACCCGGAGAAAAGAAGCTGAGAGCCAAGGAAGGACTTGCTATCTCCGCATTATCATGGCTTATCTTAAGTTTAATAGGAGCTTTACCGTTTTTTTTGAGCGGAGCGATACCTTCATATACCGACGCGGTATTTGAAACCGCTTCCGGATTTACCACTACCGGTGCGACGATTCTGAGAGATGTGGAAAAAATGTCTCACTGCATGCTTTTCTGGCGAAGCTTTACCCACTGGCTGGGAGGAATGGGAATACTGGTATTCATTCTGGCCGTGCTCCCCTCGGATGCTCAGAATATGAAGCTTATGAAGGCGGAGAGCCCGGGACCCACGGTTGATAAGCTGGTTCCGAAGGTAAAGGAGACTGCAAGGCTTTTATATGTCATATATACCGGTATGACAATCGTTATGATAATACTCCTTATCATCGGAGGAATGAATATTTTCGACAGCATCTGTATCGCGGCAGGTACGGCAGGTACGGGTGGCTTCGGAGTGAAAAATGACAGTGTTGCGGGCTATAACACATTCTGTCAGATTATAGTTACGATATTTATGATCCTTTTCGGAGTGAATTTTAAATTCTACTTCCTGGTGGTCACAAAAAAATTCAAGGATATTAAAAAACTTGAAGAAGTAAAATGGTACTTTGTGATATACTTTATTGCAGTGATCATAATCGTTCCGAGTATACTCTGTGATGCATCGGGCATACTTGATGCGATCAAACAGGCAACCTTCCAGGCGGCGTCGATAATGACTACGACAGGCTACTCCACGGTGGATTTTAACCTGTGGCATACTCTGCCCAAGGTAATACTCGTATTTCTGATGTTCGTCGGAGCCTGCGCGGGAAGTACCGGCGGCGGCCTTAAGGTATCCAGGATCGTAATCTACGCAAAACAGTTAAAAAGACAGATCGGCCGGTTCAATCAT
>CACYCJ010000242.1 GCA_902772925.1 uncultured Lachnospiraceae bacterium | reverse complement strand
TCGAGCATTATGAGCGACCGATTCGACAGATTGTATCCGAGGGATATTCCTTCAGGATCTCTAAGTAAAAACGCGGTAAACGGATATGTTGCCGCTACCGCGCTGGATGTCAGGTTTCTGTGTGTGAGGTTATACATTTTCGGAGTCAGGTCGACTCCGAACCCAGTAGAGTAGAAAGCGTCTTCCTGAAACCTCTTGCATTCAAGGATGTTAAGATTTAGCTCAAGACTGCGCTTTTTTATGAATTCTTTTCGTTCTTTAAGTTCGCTAAGTCTGGTTGCGAAGGTCGACAGAAGAACAGACATCTCATATATGTCTTCGCCGTTTGATGTGAGAGCGTCCTTAAGATACATCGCATCAGTATATGCTCCGTATTTTTCATTGGCACTCATCGACTCGGCATCAGTATGTTCCGCTTCATATGTCGATGACTGCAGCTTACCTCTGAGTTTGCTCAGTTTTCTGGCTGAATCTCCCTTCTGGAAGTAAAGATCCAGGTCAAAATCCTCCCCGAGATTCGCTATCGCCGTAAGCCATCCGCCGCTTGTATATACGTTGCTTGGTATGGAAGAGCCCGGAATAAAGAAATGGCTTTTATATATTCCATTTATCAGTATGTAGTCCGGGCTTTCGTTGAAATCTATATTCTTCGGAGCAAACAAGGTCTTAAAGTCTACGTCCGGCAGGGGATCATCTTCCGAAAGACCATTAATCTTACGTATGTCTTCCACTATCCTGTGCGACCTGTCCTTAAAGGTCTCTTTTTTGCAGAATATCCTGTTGTAGTGCTCGTATATGAGGTTTGCATTTACCACATCAGGGTCTTCTACAGGGCTGACAACAAGGTCGTTTCCCAGTGAGCGGAAGCTTTCCACTACTTCGGCAGACTTCTTGTTGAGCGATTCTATGACTTCTTCTTCCGTTCTGGCCGGGTCTCCGTAAAGAGGCGGTTCATACTCAAAGATGTAAAAGTAATGCTTCCTGAAGGTCTGCGGGCTGGCCTCTCTGACAAGATAGTTGATGTAATTGCCTATCATGCCACGACATCTTTCGTTGGTTTCTTCTTCGAGAGCTTTTCTGGCTGCGGCAATATACTCGTCTATGTTTGTCTGAGTAGTCAGTATTTTTATGTGAAACTTGGATGGAAGGACTCTCAGCGAGCTCATGTATCGTGCTACCAGAAGATCCTGCTCTTCCGGTGACATGACTACGAAGTTCACGGCCTTGAATTCAAGTACTTTGACATAATGCTTCAGACCACGTTGATCTTCTTTTATGATCACGCCTTTTTTTAGCTTTATTTCCTCGACATAATCCTGCGTCCACTCTTTCTGCCTGCGGCGGTTTAGGGTTATCCCGAATTCTTTGCCTATGTCAAATCCATTGACTGCCATAAAAGACCTCTGAAAAACAAAAGGCCGATACTTTCGTACCCGCCTTTTATCCTGTTTACAAACTTTTTCCAGTATCATAATATATGCCCTTTCAATGGGTGTCAACTGGTTTTTTGTGCAATATTTGCACCCAAAAGAGCAATTTAAACTAGCCCTATAAGTTTTCTGATATCGTTGTCTTCACAGTTCATATCCATGCGTTCGGTCTCGCCTTCATCCTTCGCTATTCTCCATATCATATCAGACACTAAGTAAAACCTATCCATACCGATTCTTTTTGATAATTCGAGCTCCTCTTTAAACCAAGCAAGAAGACGTTCTGCGTTGAGGGTTTTATAAAAGTCGGAGTATCCATGAGCAAAATATTGATAGAGAAAAGTGTTTATGAATGCAGCCCTGTCTCGAAATCTCATGTCGCAAAGTATATTCCACATCTTCTGGGCAACAGGATCATTGCCATTAAAACAAAAGAACTTCTTCCCTAGATTCTTAAGCTCCGTATCAATGGTGACTTCTCTTTCTTTTGCTGTAAACAATATTCCTCGCTTTTCTTTTATTCCATATTGCTCAATAAATGCTTTTGCACGAGTTTTAGCATCTATAAAGAATGTGATATCCTGTGTTTCCGTCGGATCATATCCGTCGAAAGCCCTGACCAAAAGTTCAGAAGCATTCATACCGGTGCTTCCTCCGCGGTTATAGTGGGTCAGCGTCGTGTAGATTAGCTTGGTATTGAGGCTTCCGCGCAATGTCTCGAAATCGATCTGGGTCTTGATCCTGTTCAGTGGCTTTTCCATAGTTGGTCTCCTCTTTTTTTCTCGTTGCTAATTTTAACATCAATTAAAGCTGTTGGTAAAAAAAGTTTCATCAGTTAATCTTATGGTTAATAATAAAAATATAAATTAATAATTATAAGAGTGTGTCAGTTTGAGTTTTTTAAAAAACTCAAAACCTTTAATTGCAAGTAGTTCAGACTTCGTTAAGTCCGCAAAAAGCACAAAAAAAGTGAGCAAAAAGCACAAAAAAAGTGAAAATAATGCAAGCCTTCCCCGGGATCGAAAACTCCTGAAAACAAGTGATTTCAATGGGTTGGCAATAATAAAAAAGTGATAATTTTGCACGGAAAAAAGTGAGAGAAAAGCACAGAGGTCATAAAAGGTGAAAATGGGAAAAGATATAAAGAAAAGTGAAAAAAATGCACATTAATTAATGAAAAAATCAGATAACGGCACTATATGTTGTGCCATTGTTATTAATGAACACTAACGGAAAATGAAAGAGGGTGGAGGTGGAGGATAAAAAAGTGAAAAAAATGCACCAAGGGGAAAAATGCAAGGAGGTGATGCCTGAAATGTTGGAATTTCAAAGAAAAAAGGAGGTAAAGAGAATTAGAAAAGTGAAAAAAGTGCGCAATAAAGAAGAAATAAAGTTTACAATAAATAATTATTGACCAATTAAAGAGAGGGCTGTGCATTTTCCTAACTTTTTATAAAAGTGAAAAAACAAATTACCCCTATTCACTTTTTGCAAAATAAAGTGATATAATTCCCCAGACTAATTTGATGTCTGAAAGAAAAGAGGTTTTTTGAAGATGGGAGAAAAAAAGGCAAATAAAACTAAAGATCCCGATAATAACAGAAGCACGGCTATTGTAAAACGAAGCAGTACGCTTGCGGATGTTCCTCTCCAAAATTTCAATTCCCTGGAAATCAATTTTTTCTATGGCCTCCTGTATTTATGTCAGGGCAAAAGATCCACAAAGGTAAAGATCGACTTTGATGAATTCAGGGAGCTGACAGGTTACAGCCGAAGAGGTGATGCGGCGTTAATCGAAAAGCTAAAAGTGATGTCTAATAAATTCGCAAGCATCAGTCTTATGGAAACGAAAAAAAACGGCGGATTCAAGATAATAGTTCCGTTCATCTCGTTTGAGGCTGATCCGGATAAAAAAGAGTTCACTGTTGAAATGCATGAGGAGTTCGTTAAGGCCATCAATGATCTGGATGGATCAGCGGGAAAAAGATATGCCTTGATAGATGTTATAAATATAGTTCAGTTGAAATCTACTTACAGCAAGCAGTGCCTCGGACATCTTTCCGTCTTCAGAAACAGGGAATACTGGGAGACTTCGGTAGAGGAACTCAAGTACTATCTGGATATTCCCGCAAAATACAGAACGAGTGATATAAATGATAAAGTTATTCCTGTAATAGAAAGGGAATATGAAGAATTAAATGTATTTGAAAGATTTGAAATAACCCCACGCTTCGAAGACAGCAGGAAAAAAACCACCGGAAGAAGAAAAACGCTTGGATATCTGTTCAGCTTCAAGTTTAATGACGATTATCTTGGGGGAAGGGTAAAAGGAAAAAGGAGAGACGAGAAAAGGGAGACTATTGAGTGTCCTATTTGCGGGCAGATAATGGTAAAAATAGAGAAACATGACGGCAGCGGAGCTTTTTTCGGACATGAGGACGGATGGAAGGAATCCGCGCCGTGCAGATTTACCATAAACGCGGACAAAGTCGGAAAAGGGAAGATTCCTAACAAATCCGATAATGAAAAACAAGATAACAATATGGTAACTGAGAGAGAACTCATAAACTACTACAGTTATATACGTGAGCAGGAAGTCATGGATCTTGCCAGGAGAAAGGATGAGATAAGAGAAAGAGAGCCTGAAATCTGGAATAATTATGTGGAGCTTGAAAAGATGCGTGTTGCAGCCCTCGATACAATGACTGCATTCTCATTCACGGAGGCAGGGAAATCCAAGAAAAAAGAAGTTCAGAAGGAAATAAAAGAATATGCCAATAAGGTGCGTGAGGCACTACTTTTAAAAGGGTACGGAAGCAATTATCTTGAAATCCGTTACAAGTGTCCTGTATGCATGGATACCGGACAAAAACCTGACGGCTTGTTCTGCTCATGCAGGGCTGAACGAATAAAAGAAGCCTCGGAGTGGGTAAAGAAGAAAACTTTGAGATAACTAAAAACCACAGCAAACGGAATAATCCGAAAGCTGTGGTTTTGTTTTTACCTGTGCAGAGCGTCGGCTATCGACTCAAGAAGGATGGTCTTTCTTACAAGATCAGTGGTTTCCTTGAGAAGAGTAAGCCAGGTTGCAGGAAGGCAGGTGAGGTTTCTGTAACCGATACGGCTTAACGCCCTC
>CACYCJ010000241.1 GCA_902772925.1 uncultured Lachnospiraceae bacterium | reverse complement strand
CGTACTGATGTCGACCTATAACGGCGAAAAATATCTAAGGGAGCAGCTGGACAGTATCCTTGCTTCGGAGGATGTGGAGCTTACCATTCTTATCAGGGATGACGGCTCGACAGACGGAACGCTGCAGATTCTGGATGAGTATGCCGGGATGTATTCCGACTCCAAAAGCTTTCCTTATATAAAGGTTATTAAGGGCGAGAACCTTGGCGCAACGGCCTCATTTATGGAGCTGATCAGAATGGCTCCGAAGGCGCCGTACTATGCATTTTCGGATCAGGACGATGTGTGGGACCCGGATAAGCTGAGCATAGCGGTTTCTTCCCTTTCGTGTGAAATGAAGAGCCTTCCTCTTCTTTATCACAGTGCGCTTCGTCTTACGGACGAGAATCTTAAGTATGTCAGGACTATACAGGCCATACAGCACTCTTCAAGGTATCAGTCTTTAATAGAAAATTCGGTAACGGGCTGTTCGGTGGTTTTCAACAGAACGGCGCTTTTGTATGTGCAAAAAAGAATGCCTGAGTATTGTTCTGTCCATGATGTGTGGATGTATATTGTATGTATGTTTTTCGGCAAGGTCATTTATGATAATGTGTCGCATGTTTCCTACAGACAGCATGGCGATAATGTTACGGAGCATTATATAAATGAGCACGATCCGATGCAGCATGTTAAGCGTATCAAGAGGATACTGAACCGCGGCTATCAGCCTCGTTACAATAACGCCCGAAGCTTTTACAAATGCTACAGACCCATTCTTTCCGAAAAAGACCGTGCAGTTCTTCGTAAAATAGTGTATTATAAAAGGTCCGTGGCAAATACATTGTCACTTTTCCTTGACAGAGATCTCAGAGGGAATTCATTTGCGGGGAATGTCAGGTACCGTTTGTCAATATTGATATGGCATATTTGATAAATAATTTTACTATCATTTGGAGACGGAATGAATATTTACGATAAGAAAACAAAAAAAATCTTTATTTTTGAACACTGGCAGGTAATATCCTTACTCCTCAGAGTATACGATATAGTGGCAGTGAATTTATCGTACTTTCTTGCGCTATGGGTAAGGTTCGATCTTCGTTTTTCACACATTCCGGAGGAGTATCTGACTCCTTATATCAAATTTATTCCCATTTACACATTATTTTGCCTTGTTATTTTCACGGTACTGAGGCTCTACAGAAGTATCTGGCGCTTTGCCAGCTACAATGAGTTTTTGCGAGTTGTAATATCCTCGGCCATAACCGGTATATTTCACATTCTGGCGATCACGGTTCTTTTGAAAAGAATGCCCATTTCCTATTATCTGATGGGTATGATGATCCAGTTCATGCTTATCCTCGGAATTCGTTTTTCCTACAGATTTATTCTTCTTGAGAGAAGCATCAGAGGAAAGGCAGCAGCAAATGTGAGTATCAAAAATGTGATGCTCATCGGTGCGGGTTCTGCCGGACAGATGATCATTCAGGATATCAATAAGTCCAGAACAAACGGACTTAAGATAGTTTGTATCATCGATGATAATCCGAACAAATGGAAACGATACATTTACGGAATACCCATTGTCGGCGGAAGGGATGACATTCTGAAGGCCGTGCAGGATTATAAGGTTGATAAGATTTATCTGGCTATACCCAGCGCCAGTCCCGAGACCAGAAGGGATATCCTTAATATATGTAAGGAAACCGAATGTGAGCTGAAAAATCTCCCCGGAGTTTACCAGTTTGTTAATGGCGACATTACCGTAAATGAGATGAAGGATGTTGCCATAGAGGATCTCCTCGGTAGAAATCCCATTAAGATCGATGATTCGGGAATCCGGGGCTTCCTTAAGGACAAGGTTGTCCTTGTTACCGGCGGCGGCGGTTCCATCGGTTCGGAGCTATGCAGACAGATAGCGGGAAATTCGCCGAAGCAGCTGATAATATTTGATGTTTACGAAAATAATGCTTATGACATTCAGCAGGAGCTTAAGGAAAAACACCCCGAGCTTGATCTGAAGATACTTATCGGGTCTATCAGAGACAGCAGCAAGGTAAACAGCGTATTTGAAACCTATAAGCCTGATATCGTATATCACGCGGCGGCTCATAAGCATGTTCCTCTTATGGAGGACAGCCCCTGCGAAGCTATAAAGAATAATGCGATAGGTACCTATAAGGTTGCTTACGCGGCAATGGTCAACGGATGCAGCAATTTTATCCTGATAAGTACGGATAAGGCAGTTAATCCTACCAATATAATGGGTGCATCCAAGAGACTCTGCGAAATGATCATCCAGACCTTTGACTATAAGGTGAGCACCGGACATGCGGAGGATCTTCCTCTTCTCCATGCGCATATGATGGATGAGGATGGAGATATGTCTACATTTTCGGATTCAAGGAAAAAAGCACTGACTGTGACTCCTCATACAAGGTATGTTGCAGTAAGATTCGGAAATGTGCTTGGCAGCAACGGCTCGGTCGTACCGCTGTTTAAAAAGCAGATAGCAAACGGCGGCCCGGTTACGGTCACACACCCTGAGATAATAAGATATTTCATGACAATTCCCGAGGCTGTAAGCCTTGTGCTTCAGACGGGAGTATTGGCAAAGGGTTCGGAGATTTTTGTTCTTAATATGGGAAGTCCGGTTAAGATCGACAACCTGGCACGAAACCTGATCAGACTCTCGGGCTATAAGCCGGATGTTGATATCAAGATCGAATATACGGGACTTCGTCCCGGCGAGAAGCTTTACGAAGAAAAGCTGATGGCCGAGGAAGGTCTTAAGACTACGGAGAACGATCATATCCATATCGGAAAGCCAATAGAATTCGACTATGACACATTTATCCTTCAGCTTAAAAAGCTTATGGATACGGCGTACGACAACGATCCCTGCATAGTGGATATGGTGAAGTACATTGTGCCTACATTCCATCCCGAGAAGGCAAACAGCGTCGATGATGAATTCGAGAAGCAGATAGAGGAGGCAGAGGCGGCTGAAGCCGAAGCAGAGGCAGAGCACGCAGCTTCGGAAAATGCGAATGTGAAGAAAACGGATACAGAGAAAACGGACGCAGAGCAAGCAGGTGCAAAGAAAGAAGCTTCGGAAAATGCGGATGTGAAGAAAGCAGACGCTGAAAAAACGGACGCAGAGCAAGCAGCTGCAAAGAAAGCAGCTGCAGAAAATGCAGGCGTGAAGAAAGCAGACGCTGAAAAAACGGACGCAGGGCAATCAGCTGCAAAGAAAGCAGCTGCAGAAAATGCAGGCGTGAAGAAAGCAGACACTGAAAAAACGGACGTAGAGCAATCAGATGCAAAGAAAACGGATGCAGAAAATGCGGATGTGAAGAAAACGGATGCAGAAAGTACGGATATGGAGAAATCGACTGCAGAAGAAACAGGTGCAGAAGACGACGAAACCATAGAATTGGAAACGCTTTAATCCGGGAAAATTATATTAAAATGGTGTTTTTGAAATGACAAAGCGAAATATATCCTTCAGTCCTCCCGATATTACAAAGGAAGAGATTGATGAGGTGGCGGCTGCCCTGTCATCCGGATGGATAACCACCGGTCCCAGGGTAAAGCAGTTTGAAAAAGATATAACTGAATATACCGGAGCGGCAGGCACGGTCTGCCTGGCATCCTGCACGGCAGCCATGGAGCTATTTTATATGCTTATGGGTATAGAGGAGGGGGATGAGGTAATAGTTCCCGCATATACCTATACCGCTACGGCATCAGCGGCAATCCATGCCGGTGCGACCGTAAGATTTGTTGACAGCTCCAAGGATACCTGTCAAATGGATCTTGAACAGTTAAAAAGTCTGATCGGTCCGAAGACAAAGGCTATCGTTGCGGTTGAGCTTGCCGGAATACCTGAGCGTCACGAAGAAATCTATCGGATAATAAGAGAAAAGCAGGAGCTTTTCACACCCGGAGGGAAAACCGAGCTTGGAAGAAAGCTTCAGAAAAGCTTCGGAAGGGTAATGCTGCTTTCTGATTCAGCGCATGCCTTCGGCATGTCAAAAAAGGTTAAAAATTCAGATGGTTCGACTTCGATAAAGATGGCAGGAAACATAGCGGATTTTACCGCATTTTCCTTCCATGCGGTTAAGAATCTGACCACTGCCGAGGGAGGTGCACTTTCATGGAAGGCGGCTCCCGGTATTGATAATGAGGAAATATACAAATGGCTCCAGCTTTTCAGCCTGCACGGACAGTCAAAGGACGCATTTGCAAAGACAAAGCTCGGAAACTGGGAATATGATATCGTCGGACCGTTTTATAAGGCAAATATGACCGACATCATGGCGGCAATGGGCCTTGTACAATTTAAGAGATATCCCGGGCTTCTGAAAAGGCGTGAGGAGCTTATCACAAAATATAATGAATGCATGGAAAAGCTTGGCATTCAATATCTGCCGCATCTTTCAAAAGGTCATGAAAGCTCGAAGCACCTTTACATGATAAGGATACCGGGAATAGACGAAAAAAAGAGAAATGAAATAATCGTAAGGCTGGCCGAACAGGCAGTAGCAACGAATGTACATTACAAGCCCCTTCCCATGATGACAGCGTATAAAAATCTGGGCTTTGACATCGCAGACTACCCCAACGCCTTCGACTACTACAAAAATGAGATAACACTTCCGCTTCACACCCTCATATCCGATGAAGATGCAGAGTATATCACAGACTGCATTACTAAGATACTCACAAATGCATAAACATAGAATATATAGTAGCGGTGTGGCGGCAATACAAACATATATGTAAAATCCATAGATGTAGATATTCAAAGAAATGCACTTAGTGATACGCATTTAAAGATATGCACATTTATAGATACACAGTCATCAGTAAATATGTATTATGACAAAACATCAGTGAAGGTTTCGTAATATTGCCGAAATGACGGTTATAGAATTTTCCAAAGAAGTGAGAGGAGCGTTAGCGACATTCGAACGCTTTGTGAAAATTCATAACCTCATTTAGTGCAATATAGAAACCGAAACGTGGTTTTGTAAGAATACATATTTACTGATGACGTCAGTTATAGAACGTCAGTTATAGAACGTCAGTTATAGAACGTCAGTTATACAAGGTGTAAAGAACCGGAGGCCCGGATATGTGGAGAAGCTACAATGACCTGCCTCGTTGGATGCAAAATCCCGAGGTAAAATACTATTATGAAATACTTGATAAAAAGAAAACCGGCAGGACAGTGAAGAGATTATTTGATGTCATCATGTCCGTTTTTCTGCTTATCCTTTTTACACCACTGATCACAATAATCTCAATACTGATAATGAGAGATTCCAAGGGTCCCGTGTTTTACAGACAGGAAAGGGTCACCGCATACGGAAAACGATTCCGGATACACAAATTCCGCACCATGGTGGATCATGCGGACAGGATGGGAACCTCGGTGACTACGGATCATGACAGCCGTATAACCAAGGTCGGAAAGGTACTTCGGAAATACAGGCTGGATGAGCTTCCTCAGCTGATCGATGTACTGAAGGGAGATATGAGCTTTGTGGGAACAAGACCCGAGGCCACGGAATATGTGAAGCATTATACAAAGGAAATGCGTGCGACACTACTTATGCCGGCGGGGATAACCTCGAGGACGAGCATAGAATATAAAGATGAGGCAAAGCTGCTGGAAAATGCAGAGAATGCCGATGAAGTTTACATAAAACAGATCCTTCCCGAAAAAATGAAGCTTAATCTTGAAGAACTGGAAAACTTCAGCATAATCGGGGATATAAAGATCATGATAAAGACAGTATTTTCCGTTTTGAAGTAAAGCTTGCGGATTATCTTATGTAAAAGCAAGGTAAAGAATGACTGCGTTCGAAAAACGACCGTTCGTAAAGAAAGGATTTAGAAATGAAAGCAGTATTTATAAGCTGTTTCAGCCATTATGATACAAGAATAAAATACTTTGAGGACTTTTTCAAAGAGCAGGGAATTGAGACAATCCTGCTTTTCTCGAGCTTCGATCACATCTCAAAGACTCCGAAGAGGTATGAGCTTCCCAATGTCCGACATATAAAGGTGCCTCCTTATAAGACAAATATATCCATATCGAGGATAAGGTCGCATATCTTCTTTGCAAAAAAGGTTAAAAGAGAACTGGACAGGATAAAACCTGATTACATCTATACCATAGTTCCGCCCAATCATCTTTGTAAGGAGCTTGCAATATATAAGGTCGAAAATCCCGATGTTAAGATAATATATGATATATACGACCTTTGGCCGGAAACATTTCCGAATGCCTTCATCAAGAGAGAAAATATCTGGAGGAAGCTCCGTGATGACAATATGTGGGCTGCCGATAAGGTATATCTTGAATGTGAGTATTACACAAGACTGCTTAAAGGTGTGGCAGATCCGGAAAAGACAGAGGTGCTGCATCTTACAAGAGAGGATCTGGGACTTACGGAGATTACTCCCGCCGAGGATCATATGGAATTCGGCTATATCGGTTCCATAAACAATATATTTGATGTGGAAAACATCGTAAGATTCCTTTCTGCAGTGGATGCAAAGAAAAAGGTTGTATTTCATATAGTCGGTGACGGTGAAAGAAGAGAGGAGCTTATCGAGGCTCTTGAGATTGTGGGGATCGAGTATGTTTATCACGGGATAATCTATGATAAAGACGAGTTAAAGAGGATTTTCGCACACACGAGCTTCGCCATAAATATGTATATCAAAAATGTTGAGATAGGTATAACAATGAAATCCATTGATTATCTCCAGCTATCCTTACCCATTATCAACATGAACATTAAGGATATGGCCTATTATCTCAGAAAATATACGGCCGGCTTTACAGT
This sequence comes from uncultured Lachnospiraceae bacterium, assembly GCA_902772925.1. Lineage (GTDB taxonomy): Bacteria > Bacillota > Clostridia > Lachnospirales > Lachnospiraceae > Eubacterium_Q. Next base: position 3,056 of record CACYCJ010000241.1, on the reverse strand, counting down.
AAACGAAAAAAATCTTGAATATGCCGCAGAGAAGATTGCTGATATAAAACCCGAAAAATGGCAGACACTTCACAATAATTCACGGACACTTTTTACGGAGGTCTTTGCAGAGGACAAATTCAGGGAGAAGCTTAATGCTTCACTCGGTAAGCTTGTAAATGATTGATGATCGGCTGCCGCACATTCGCGGCTTAAGCTGTGTGAGGCTTCACTTTGCATGACGAAGAAAAAGGGGATGGTAAAAATGAGTAAGCTTCCCGATGAAAACCACATCAGAATATCCGTAGCCATGGCTGTATATAATGCGGAGAAATATATAAGGAAAATGCTTGATTCCATAGTGCCGCAGCTGAGAAGCTGTGATGAGCTGGTCATATCATACAATGAGTCCTCGGACGCTACATGGGATATTATACTATCCTACAGTAAGAAATATCCGAATGTTTATGTTGTGACGTGTGAAAAAACAGGTATCATACCTAATTTCGAGAATGCCATAAGACATTGCAGAGGAAGATATATCCTGCTTGCAGATCAGGATGATGTATGGACGGATGCAAAGGTCGAATGTATGTATAAAGCCTTTAAGTATTCGAAAAAGGCTGTTGTTCTGCATGACTGTCTGTATGTTACAAGCAGTCTTCGACCTATGAACAGAAGGCTCAGTGACAGAGGACTGAGGGCGGGCTCATTCTATAATCTGGTTAAAAATTCCTATCAGGGAAGCTGTATGGGCTTCAGAAGATCCGTTATTCCGGCAATACTTCCCATACCCGAAGGGATTGCAATGCACGATCAGTGGATAGGAATAATCGGAAACATCGTCGGCGGGACATATATTATGAAAGAAAGGCTCATGCTCTACAGACAGCATGAAGGAAACAGTTCTTCAGACCGCCTTCCGATATTACGAAAGCTGAGGTACATGTTTATAATGGCTATGGAGCTTCAAAAGAGGATGAGAAAGATACTCTTTGTCAGGTCATACATAATGGCAGGTAAGGGCAAAAACGCTAACTTCTGCCGTGTCGTTCGACAATCATAACTATTGAATACAAAAACCAACTGTGATATACTGTTAAATGTTTTTAGCAGTAATCTTATATTGAAAGGAGTTTTAGTAAGATGGCAGCAGAATTTAAGTCGGTTTCGTTTGGCGGATATGATAAAAAGCAGGTTGATATATATATAGAAGAGACTGAGGCAGCTTACAGAAATGAGATAGAAGAGCTTAAGGAAAATGTGGCTAAACTCAGTGATACGGTTAAGAGCCTCCATACAATGAGAGAGGTTAATCAAAATGAATCAAAGGCTACGATAGATGAGCTTAAGCGTTCAAATGAAAGCCTTGAGGTTGAGGTTGAGAAGCTTCGTGAAGAGGTTGAGGTATACAGAAAGAGAGATGTGGAATCCGCAAACCGTTACGAGTCCATTTCCAAGACTCTGCTTTCCGCAAGAGAATCCGCAGACAGCCTTCTTGAGAAGACGACGGCAGACTGCGAGAGAAAGATAGAAGAAACCAATCTTCAGTGCCAGCAGATGATCGATGAGACCACAGCACAGTGTGAGGCGCTTAAGATAAGTACTCAGAATGATTGTACAAGGCTCAGAAATCAGACGGAAAGCTCCTGTCAGGAGAAGAAAGAATCAACCTACGCAAACTGTGAAGAGCTCAGCAGAAGAACAAGAGAAGAATCCGATGCTCTCAGCAGCAAGACCCGTGAGGAGTGCAATAGCCTTATGGCGAGAACCAAGGCTGACTGCGAGGAAATGCTTACCAATACCAATACTCAGTGTGAGGTGCTTAAGGCTCATACAAGAGAAGAGGTAAGCGCTACTCGTTCAAGCGTTAAGAGAGAATGCGAAGGCATCAGTGCATATGTATCTCAGATACTTTCTTCCGTAGAAGCACTTCATAAGGCATGTGTTGATACCAAGCAGATTACGGATAATGCATTCGGAGATGCCAGGCAGGAGGATGCTTCGGAAGATTAATTAAAGCTTTTATTACGGATGTTAAGGGGCATCTTAAGTGTCTGGAGATCAGACTTTATGATGCTCCTTTTTAGGATTTTCACACAGATTAAGACATGAGGAAGCGGCATTTGTTATAGGTTTTATGGGGATTAAAAATATGACTAACGAGGAAAGATATCTGATCAGCGCACTTAAGGAAGCAAAAGCCTTCGTGATAGTGCTGGGGATCGAAGAACATGGAGCAAGAAGGAAAAAGATAAAGTACATTTCACCGAATGCGGAGGTATTCGGGATTAATGTAGAGGCGCTTATGAGGGGTTATAAGGCGCCGGAGGATTATATACATTTTGAAGACAGGAGTTCCTTTATCGAGGCTCTTAATTATGCGTATCAGGACAAAAAATCTTTTGCCTATTCCTTGAGGATGATAGGCGATGACGGCGTGATGCGAGATATAGACTGCAGCATCAATATAAATCCCGGCGAATCCACGGATGATATAGTATTCCTGGCAAAGACGGTGGATTCGGGGACATCCGCTGTTGATACGGATATAGAATTCAATCTTAAGTTTGATGTTAAGATGCTCGTCAACAGTAAGGTTGACGAAATGTTTAATCTCATATCGGAGCTTTTCGGCTTGTATTCCTCCATAGTCGATATGGAAGGAAACAGATTTATCACGGCAGGTGGCTCGGGAGAGCATATGGGAAACTTTTATGATATGTTTGAGAATCCCATGTATACGCCTTTATTCGAAAAGATCAAAGCCAAGATACTTTCGAAATCCGATGAACAGATATTTCTTGAAATGGACGACGGGATTCCGGAAAGCAGGATAACCGCAGCTCCCATAACTCTTGATTCCAAGGTGGTAGGAATATGGCTGCTTTGCGCTTATGATGAAGAAGGTGCGATCCGGCTTAAGGATATACATGAAATGCATCTTGCCGCAGCAGAGGATATTTCTGATCATATGTACAGATATTGCATATCCGACAAATTATTCAGCGAGATACTGAATCTGAAGGCGAGGATCAAGGTTGAGACGGAAAGGCACAGAATTTTAGAGAAGTTCG
>CACYCJ010000240.1 GCA_902772925.1 uncultured Lachnospiraceae bacterium | reverse complement strand
GAATATTCGATTGAGGAGCTATTATCTTATATTTCCGATGACAATTCGCTAGATGAGGATGATGAAGAGGCAATGGATGAGGATGTAGAGGACGGTAAGGAAAATGCAGATGATGACAGTGATGATAGTGATGACGATGATGAGGATTATGAGGAAAAAAAGAAAAGAGCAGATATATGGAAAATGAAGGACCCGAGGCCTAAAATCGCACTTTGGGCATTGGGCGGGATCCAGAATCTCGTAAAGCCGCTTGATATACCGTATTCAAGAAATACTCTGGAGCTTTCGGAGCTGCCATCCTACGGACATACGGGTATTTTTAAAAAGAAGGATATAAACATCAGGTTTGACGATTATGAGACTCTTAAGGATGATGCGAGAAGTAAATTCAGCTTTACGGATGAAATCTTAAGCTACGGTGCAGAGCTGACCTATATACCTTCCGTATTCAATGCTGCGACGGACAGAAAGAAAGTAAATGATACATCATATCTATATATGGAAATGGAATACCTTTTGGCAGGGCAGGATACCGATCAGGAAAATTTTTCTCTTGCCGTACATGAGCTTTTAGCTCTCAGGTTTTCTGCAAATTTCGTTTACATTCTCACTGATTCCGAAAAAATGGAAGAGCTGGATTTAATGGCAACGGCACTGACATTTTATGCCGAGGAGCTTCAGCCGCTTGTTAAATACTATCTTGCAGGAGCCTGGTCATATGCGGAAGCGGTTACGGATCTTTACAGAATGCTTCACGGCAGCAAGGTAGCCTTTATTAAAACCTATGATAACTGGAAGACAGATCTGGATTCCATAGGTGATCTGGCCCAAATGGCCGGCGAAAAGACGGATGATGAATACGGTCTCGATTACAAGGAATATCTTATGCTTCTCATTTCACTTGATATGAAATCCGCAAATTACAGGATGATGGATCTGATGCAGACCAATTCCCGATATAACGGATATTACAACTTTGATATTACAAAAGCTATTACCGAATTTTCGGTAGATGTTGATATAGGATGGGGAGCTTATCATTTTTCCCTTAACGAAGAGACAGGCTTTTGAGTGAAGCTTTATCAAGTCTGTGACCTTAAGGCCGGTCGATTATGAAAGTCCTCTCCGGTGCAGTAAAAAACGGCCGGCCTGAATATGATAGTCGCGAAAAATGTAACAAAAAATGATATAAAACAGCCGCGAAAACAGTAACAAAATACATTAACAAAAAACATAAAAAATGTCGCTGTGTAATGATATTTAATGATTAAATTCACGATTATATAAGGAGAACAAAGTGACATGAAGGGCATAAATAAAATAAAAACAGACACTAAAGGCAGCATAACATTGGAAGCTTCCGTGGTACTCCCGGTTTTTATGTTCTTTGTACTGGCGCTGATCTTTATGCTCCGTACCATATCGGTCCGGTCGGTAATCTATGAAGCCGGAACCGAAACTGCCGAGTATCTGGCCGAGTATGCATATCTTGAGGATAATACCGATATTCCGACATTCATAGATCAGGTTTTGGTTTATAAGAAATTTTCGGATTATCTGGATGATAAAAAGCTTGTCGAGGATTGTGTCAGCGGAGGCGTGGCAGGAATAACCTTTATAGGTTCATCGCTGCCGTCGGAGGACGGATATATACATCTTCGGATCACATTTTGTCTTAAGGTGCAGACGGCGTTCAGAAGCTTTATCAAGCCGAAGAGCTTTGTGATTACTCAGAAATGCTACCTGGGCTATGACAAAAACGAATGTAAAAAGGAGCTTTCGGATGATGAGATATATGTATATCTGGCAGATAACAGCAGTGTTTATCACAGGTCTGCAGGTTGTACTTATATCAGGATGAATGTGACGCAGCTTTCGAAGAGCTCTGCTGTTTCAAAGAGGCTGAAGCCCTGTGAATTCTGCGGCAGGAAGGCGGGTGGAATAGTTTATGTCACTGAATACGGAGAAAGGTACCACGGGAGCAGAAGCTGCTCAAGGATTCGAAGAAATATAAGAACGGTAAGACTTAGTGAGGTGAAAGGGAGGATGCCGGCATGCAGCAAGTGTTCAGGAGGATAAATAAAAACGAAAAAGGTTCGGTAACGGTGGAAATGAGCCTCATCACCCCACTGCTTTTATTGATCGTATTTTTGATGATAAGGGGATTTGTTTATGTGTATGATACGGAGCTTCTTAGGGGAAAGGGCTATGAGATCATATATACCGCAAGCTTTGATGAGGAAAAAGAATATATGAATGAAGGAACCGAAAAGTCGGAGAATGTTCTATGGACTTCCGAGAGTTATGAAATGAGTGCGTCAAGGGATACTCTCAGCTACAAGGCTGAATTTGATATGAAAGGCAGCACAGAGGTTATTACCGAGAAGGAATATGGCGTATGCACCGACAGACTAAGGAGGTGGCAGGTGTATGGAGATCTCGCAGATTAATAAAGGATTATACAGCTATATTGAAGTAAGACGATTTGACGATGATGCTTCGGATTTTGAAATAGAAATGTTGAAAAATAATGAGCTGGATACTATTTCTCCGCTTTCAAGCTTCGAATACGATGATGAGACAATACTCAGATATAAGGTGGATGGTTTATGCTCTGTTTCAAAGCTTTTCAGGCATAAAAAGCCCGATGGGAATGATGTGAAAAAGCTGTTTCTGTCTATAAGTGATGCCATTTGTGAATTGAGGGAATATATGCTGAATCCGCGGAATATTGTTTTCGAGGAAGAGTCAGTGCTTTATGACGAAAAAAGAGAGAGGTTCAGATTTATATATGTGCCGGGGAATGATATTCAGTTTCAGAAGGGGGTAAAAAATCTCTGCGAGGAAATAATGAAGCATTTCGATCACAGCGATAAGGACGGTACAGTATTTTTCTATGATATATACAGTGAATTTCTGAAAGAAAACTTTACTCCCGATATGTTTCTGGAGCTTATGAAAACACGCGCAGGATGGAAGGATAAGTCAAATCCGAATCCTATAAAACAAAGAAAGAAGCGTGTCCTTATGCAGGAAGATAAATACCCGGAGGAAAGGGCTTCAAACAGACTGTCATATGGCAGAGAGAACGCACAGCTTCCGGGCGGCATATCCGAAGCTGTAAATAAGCAGAATGATGAAGAACTGAAAAAACAAAAAAACGGTCTTGCAAAAAAAATAATCATTGCAGGAGTGATCGTAACGATCTTGTCGGCACTTATCATAGCTTTTACGGGCGGCAGAGGCTTGAAGGCGGTCATAGTGCTGGGACTTGCATTCTCTGCATACAGTATTTACAAAATTGTTAATAAACCTGACGGCATGGATGAAGCTGACAGGGCAATGAATGAAATGAATACAAGCCTTCCCACATACATAAGAGAGGGTATCGGGCAGAATATAAATCAGCAGGAAAACCGATACGATAAAAATAACGAAGACGGCTTTAGCAGACAATCCGGTTTTCAAAAACCGAATCAGGAGGATGATCTAAGTGAAAAGACGATCACGAAGCTCATGCCCGAGATACATACGGGCATATTGCCGATAATGATAGGCGATGGAGATATTACAGTCGGAAGAAGTGCCAGGTTCGCGGATTATATGCTCAGCGAGCCCGGAATCAGCCGGAGACATGCCACTATCAGTAAAAAAGGCGGCAAGATTGTTATTTCCGATAATGATTCGACAAACGGCACCTACATTAACAACAGAAGAATCGAAAAAGGACATGAAGAAAAGCTTTCTTACGGTGATGTGGTGAGCTTTGCCGGAACGGAGTTTTATTGTTTATAGAAAGGGGATAAAAATGGAATACAGATGGAAAAAGATTATCAGTATAATTCTCACGGCGATATTATTCCTTCCGGTAATTACGCTGTCTGAAAATGTGTCTGAGGCAAGTAATCCCGATTACGGCTGGCATCTGGGCGGGCCTACACTCGCAACGGTTAATGACACATTTGAGAAGCCGACTCCTACTGATACGGATGATATTGACGATAAGGATGATACTGACGACACAGATAGTACAAACGATACAGATGCTACGAACGACACAGATGGCAGGAATGATACAGATACTAAGGATGATCCGAAAATAATCATAAATGAACGGGAGCTTGAGGAAATCTTGGCTGCAGCGGACGGGATACCGGGTACCGTGAGAGCAGTTGCAAGAGAAGTGGCGGGGCATGATACCACCTTCGGTTATGCGGGCGGCTTTCATTCTCTGGACTTTACTTCGGGAAGTACAAACAGCTGGGCATTTTGTCTTGATCCGGAGATAAATAATACGGTATATCCGGATATTGGTGTCAAATACTATGATGTATCTGATATCAACGAAGCAAAAAATAAAATATATAAGCAGTTGATATATAAATATCTGTACAATAAATCCAATGCCGAGGTGTACGGTTATTATCTTAAGCTTCATGTGCTGGCCGCATATATATGGGATGCGTATGAAGGAGAGGAAGCAACGACGAGGCAGAAGATACTTAATTATATAAATCTCTATGTTGAAAACAGTGACAAGGAGGGGCTTGCAACAGCTGCTTATCAGATGTTTGAAGCGGCAAAGGTTGTAAATGTACCTTCGAATGTGACGATAAATGTGTACTTCGCACAGCATACCGTTTCCGGCAGATGTCAGGATTTTATGACATATAAGATAAGGACGGAAAATGAAAAAGAAATATATTACTATTTATCAGTCCATAAGGATTCGGATACCGATGATTTACCTTCGATGGAAGGAATAAAATACGGAATAAGGGACGGCTTCGGGCTGGATTACTTTCAGGTTGATATAGGCAGCGACGGATGGATGACAAAGCTTCATACCACCGAGCTTACAGGAGGCTGTACGATATCCTATGTGACAGTCAGCGGGATAAGGTTCGCAAAGATAGGAAAGAAGGTCCCCTATGAATCAAAGGAAACATCCTTCGGTCCGGTTGAGCTATACGAAAAGGAGACCAACGAAAATTATATCTTAAGCGACGGCAGACAGGTATTTACATTTTATACAAAGGATAATCCCGAGGGTAAAAGCGAATATATACTTCTTACGGGAGATTATAAATATGTGAAGAGGAGCATTCCCGGTGTTTATGTGGAAAACAATGATGTCCTTATCGATAAGGCGGTAAAAAATGAGTACGGCGGAGTGTTTGTCAGAAAGGTTGCGGATGGCAGCATAGAGGAAACCACTGAGGGCGCGGTTTACGGGATATATAAGGATGACAGATGCGCAAGCCTTATCAGAAAGGCCTCGACCATATCTGACGGCAAGGATAAATCCGTATCATATGCATATTTCGGTATGCTTAAATACGGGACGTATTATATAAAAGAAATCTCTGTCCCCAAGGGAACACATTATGTTCTCGATACAAATGTATATAAGGTTACGATAAAGCATTCGCCGGGAAGCTTTGTTTATCGGGGGACTGACTACGGACCGGTATTTAATCCGGCATATTATAAAGCATATTATAAGGACATCTCGACAATGTCGGACAAGGAAGCCTTCGAGCACTTCTGTAAGTACGGAATGAAGGAGGAAAGAAAGGGAAACGGATTCTTTGATGTAAAATACTATAAGAAAACATATTCGGATCTTCAGGGCCTGTCGACGGAGGAATTATATAAGCATTTCTGTGACCTCGGAATCGGAGAGAACAGAAGAGGGATATTGATCCCGGACACGAAGGGAGCAGTATATGACTCATCATCCGTAAGCTATCAGGGTGAGTATGATGTTGTTCAGTCAACGGAAAAACAGGAATTCTATATGTCTCCCAATCTCGGTCTTATAAAAATAGATAAAGCATCCGGAAAATCCGAAGCCATAGGAAAATCCGATCTTTCCGGTGCGGAATTTACCGTAAGCTATTATAACAAGGATCCCGTAAAGAATTCGTGTAAGGCTGAAAACAGTGAGATTAAAAAGCTTGGTAAGCCTGCTAAGCAGTGGGTATTTGTGACGAAAAAAGCTGATGATGCTTATAAGCTTAAATTTTTTGATCAGAAATACTTTGTAAAAGAAAAAAGTGATGAGCTTCCCTTTAAGGACGGTAAGATAATGCTTCCGGTGGGATACTATACGATAGAAGAAACAAAGTCCCCCGAGGATTATCTGTCGGATGGAGGAAACCTTTATTGGACAGGTGATGACAGAGAAACCTATATGACCGAAGACGGGATCGGCTTTATGAAGATCACGGGAGAGTCTAAGGACGGTGTTACCTCCTGCAGTATGTATATGGCAGCAAAGAAAAAATGGATCAGGCTTAGGGTGAACGAAAATCTGACCACATATCTTTCGGCTGATAACAGACAGATAAGAGGAGACATAGAATTTATCAAGAAGGACAAAAATACCGGAGAGGCATTAGCGGGTGTAAGCTTTATCATCGAGTCGAAGGATACTGGAGAAAAGGTGAAGGTTACCACTGATGAAAACGGCCGCTATTCAAGCTCATCTTCCTATGCAAAGCACAGCTACAGGACAAATGACGGACAGCCCGGATCGGGTACATGGTTCTTCGGAAAGCTGTTTGATGTGGAGACACCTACGGATGCAGGGGAGTCACTAACTGATTATAAAATAGATGATGAAGAAGGCGCGCTTCCCTGCGGTACATATACATTGACAGAATGTGATAATGAGGGATACTTCGGTATTGACCCTATAGAATTTACCGTTACATCAAGTGAGATAATTTATCTTAACAGCGGAATTATTGAAAATAAAAGAATCCCGTCGATAGGAACAACTGCATCTATAAATAGCTATGATATGAAAACGAAGGAAATGACACTTTCGGACATCATAGCATATAAGGATCTCCTTCCGAAGACTGAATATTATGTATATACGAGGCTGATAAACAGGGCTGATGAAAGCATCTATAAAGATGCTGACGGAAGACCGGTGGAAAGACTGATGAAGTATTCAACCGATGAGAGTAAGGATGGAGAAATGACCGTAGATACAGCCTTCAGGATGGCGGATGACACAGGCTATCTTGTATTTTATGAAGAGATCTATGAGGCAGAGGATTTATATGACATAGAGGAAAAGGACGGGACTTTAAGCTTTAAAACCTATGACGGCTGCGTGGCATACCATAAGGATTTAAAAGATGAAAAGCAGACAGTCTGCGTCCCCCGTATACAGACGAAGGCGTGGGATAAAAAGGACGGAGACAGTATAATAGATGAAGACGGAAAATACTCCATAATAGATACGGTAAGCTGTGACGGGCTGATAAACGGTAAAAATTATACTTTAAAGGGCTGGCTTGTAAACGGTGAGACAGGAGAAATGATTACAGTAGACGGAAAAGAAGTTATGGCAGAAAAGAAACTGACCGCCGAAAACGAAAGCGCTTCCTATGATATGGAGCTTCTGCTGAACATTTCACCGAGTATGAAGCTGAAAAAGGTTGTAATATTCGAAGAGCTTTATAATGAAAAGGGTGTACTTATAGCAGAGCATAAAGACTTAAAATCAAAGGAGCAGACTATCGATGTGAGATATACCGTGGTGGAGGATGATGAGAAAGAATATGATTCCACAACCACACTTACCACCACGCAGGTAACTACACAGACAACTACGACCACTACCGAAGCAGTAAAGCCCGGCAAGAAAACACCGAAGACCGGAGACGGCTTCGCACTGCTTCCAATAATCATAATAACTATGCTCTCCGCCACCGGAATATTCACGGTGATAAGCATCCGGAAGAGCTGAATAATAGCTTTCACTCTTAAGCCGCATCAATCTGATGCGGCTTCTTTTTGAACCGACTGATGACCCTGTCATCATATAATTTCAAGTATGGTATTTACCATGAGGTCGTTCTGCTTGGGCTTCATAAAGCAGAAGCGAATGTATTTGTCGTTCAGTCCTCTGATATCATCGCATTGTCTTATAATGATCCCCTTTTGGGCACAATGCTTAGCGACGATCTTGCAGTTGACATCCTCATTCAGCATCCGCATGAGCATATAATTTGCATCGGGCTTGTAGAGCTTTATGGTCTTACAGGTAGACATTGCAAGGTATACCAGGCTCCGCTCCGTGTGGATCATTGACTTCGATTCGGCGATATATTCCTTGTCGTTGAACATCACAGTCCCCGAAATTGCCGAAAGTGAAGCGACATTGTTTTTCATGGAAGTGATGTTTACGAGGTTCATGTACTCCGGATTGTTTAATAGCGCATACCCGAATCTGAGACCGGGTACCGCAAAGAATTTTGAAACACTCCTCAGAACAGCCATATTGGTGAATTCCGATATAAGAGGAATGCTTGTATATTTTTCTTCGTCGTCCATGAATTCTATATACATCTCATCAACAAGAAGGAAGATGTCAAGCTCCTTGCAAACCTCGGCAAGAAGATCTATATCAGCCTTTTCTATTTTTTTGGAAGTCGGATTGTTGGGATTTCCGATGATGATCATATCAATGGAGGAGTCAAGCTTTGTTACGAGATCCTTCATATCAAGTATAAAGTCATCCTCTTCCTTAAGGTCATAAAAAACCACTTCGCTCTCATAAGTACGAAGAATGTGCTCGTATTCCGATGAAGTGGGACAAAGAAGGAGAGATTTTTTGGGTGCGATTATAGCCGTAAAAAGTCTGATGAGATCTGACGAACCGTTACCGATGATAACTTCGTCCGTAGATACGCTGTGATACTCGGCTATGGATTTCTTGAGATTATCATAATAAACATCCGGATACTTGATGATGGAAGAAATGTTTTCCGAAATTGCCCTCCTGACGGAATCGGGAATTCCGAGCGGATTGACATTTGTATCAAATCTCACGGTTTCATATTGTTCTATTCTTAGTGTTGCCTTGCTCATATTACCTCCTAGCTGGCAATTAAGCTTTATATTTATCTTTTAAAAATTACAGTCATTTGTTATAATAACCATGTATGACCATTTTACAACATTTAATGTGTATATATCAAGAACAAATCTGATAAAGCGATTTTACCGAAAACGGAGATATAAATGAAAGCGATAGTAGAACAGTATGCAAAAGGAAAATTTGCGATAGACAGGCCTGTTGTTTCGATTTCCTGCGATATGATACAACTGAATATTGAATCGGGAACCTTCTATGAAGGGTCTTTTTTCGTAGAAAGCAAAAATGATTTTCCGATTAAGGGAATGGTATTTGACAGCAGATATATACTTCGTTTTGAAAGTCATACCTTCATCAGCAAAAGCTATGAAGTGAAATACAGTCTTGACGCAACCTGTCTTGCGGAAGGACAGAATTTTTCGGGACACATAAGTGTCGTTACGGATGGCGGTGAATTTGCCATTCCCTATGACATTGATATAGTGGCCCCGTGTATATGGTATAAGGAAAATAGGATTGACGACCTGTTTAAATTTGCGTCTCTTGCCGAGAAAAACTGGTCTGATGCAGTAAGGCTTTTCGTAAGCGATGATTTCAAAAGGACCTTCATAAATAAAGAAGCCATAACAAAGCAGATTTATGAAAGCCTTATGGAAAGCCGTTCCATTGACCAGTCCATGGAAGAGTTTCTTGTGATGGTACATAAGAAAAGAGCGGTCACGATGTCTGTATCCAAGCCGCATTTTGAACTTGAAATGCCTGAGGAGACGGAAAAGATAGTCGTTGAGATTAGCAAGAATACCTGGGGATATACATATTCCGAGGTAAAGACCGATTGCGATTTTATCATTTCACCGAAAAAGGTTCTGACGGAAGCGGATTTTAACGGAAATGTGTGTCAGTTTGATATCTACATTTATCCCGAGCATGTTCCCGACGGTGAGAACAGCGGTAAGCTGACGATAGAAAATATATATCAGACTCTTGAGATAGACATACATCTGCTTCGTCCCAAGAAGGCCAGACATGATCAGGAGCAGAGGGTTAAAAAGCAGGAGTACAGACAGAATAATATCAATCTGCTTCAGGCATATCTTGACTTCCGCATGGATAAGGTGGGACTTGATGAGTATGTTGCGGATACCATGGAGGCGCTTCATAATCTCGAGATGATAAAGCCCGAATCCGAGCTTTACGGACTGGGCATGATGCACATGAACATCCTTAAGGGAGACCTTGCAAAGGTTGAACAGGAATTCCTCCGTATAGAAGCGGATGTAGATATAAATGCCATGTCTCCCATGCAGAGAAGCTATTACAGCTATCTTCGTGCGATGATGCTTAGGGACAACGAGACCGTCGAAAAAGCAGCCAACCTCATAAGAAGAAATTACAGGCTGGAAAATGACAAGATTTTTTATTTCTGGCTTCTCACATTTGTTGATCCGATATATTCAGATGACAAAAATGCTATGTACAGGGAGCTTCAGAAGCTCTTTGACGAAGGCTATTCAAGTCCGATAATGTACTTTGAAATGTGTGAGATCCTTAATACCAATCCCATGATATTGAAGAAGCTGGGACGCTTCGAGATCATCTGCATCAAATGGGGCATCAGACATAATTATATCTCCGATGATGTTCTTAATGAGTTCGTCAAGCTTGCCGGAAAAAATAAGGATTTCAATAAGCAGATATTTGACATTCTCAGACAGATTTACGACAGGAATATAAGGCTGCTTAGAGAAGCGGAAGTATATGACGATGAATATTATGAGGATGAGGAGAATCCCGACGAGGACGAAGGCTATAATGACAATTTCGAAAACAGGTTTCAAAACAGGTTTCCGGACGGTGAACGATTTTACTCCGATTTTTCGGATGATGAATTTACAGATTATAAGAGCTTAGACTTCGGGAATGGATCCGACTATTACAGAGAATCCGCAAGGCGTGAAAGAGATTTCAGGGACAGAGATGTTGACGAAGAAAATAATACTGCCAAGGAGATCACGGAGCGTACCGTAAGAAAGAAGCAGGAGAATGATGAGGTTCTGAAGAGCATCTGCTCCATGCTTATCTCCGCAAATATGCTCGATCAGAGATATCATAAATATTACAGGGCAGCGGTTCTTAAATCCTTTAAGTTTATAGGCCTCAACGAATGCTATTTAAGAAGCATGAATAAGTCATACTACGAGCTTATACCCGCTTCTGTCCTGATGTATCTGAATTACAAAAATACCTTGAATGATGACGAGCTGGCGTTTCTTTACGCAAATGTGATCTTCAATAAAGCCGACAATATGCGCATTTACCATGAATATGCCCCTACCATTGAGGACTTCATGGAAAATATGATCATAAAGGGAAAGGTAAATGACGATCTTACGGTCATTTATGATGAATTCCTCGAGCCCGAGAGCGTAAGCTCAATGTTTGCAGGAAAGCTGATCAATATAATATTCAAGAGAAAGATCGTATGCTTCAACAAGAACATCAGAGCGGTTGTCATCAAGCATAAGGAGCTTTCACAGGAGCAGAGGGTACCCCTCGTAAACGGAGAAGCCTTTGTTGAGATAGTATCCGACAATGCGAGCGTCGTATTTGAGGATAAGCACGGCAACAGATATGCGGGTTCCATACCCTACAGATTCGAGAGGATAGTTGACGAGAAAGCATATATGCAGATATGCAGGGAGTACAGCCCCAAGGATTATCGTGTTATTCTTTTCAATTATATGTCGATAGGGGAATTCACATATAAGAATGCAAGAGAGGTCAATGTGGCCAGAGAGGTTCTTAACTGTGAAGAGATATCCTATGACTATAAGCAGAAGGCCTGCCTCGATATGATCGAGTATTATCATGAAAATCTTGATAAGGATGTGCTTGTAAGATATCTGTCAAAGCTGGACATCGAATACATTTCTCATGCAAATACGAGGACCATTATCTCATATCTTATCGATATGAATATGTTTGATAAGGCATTCCAGGCAGTTAAGCTTTACGGCTTCAACGAGCTTGATGTGGATGAGCTTTACAGGCTGGCGGATTACGGCGTAAGCGCTTCCGACGGGTATGTAAACGAAGACTTGATGTCCATCTGTCTCAATATTTACAAGACAGGATCCATAAATGCCAACATTCTGAATTACATTGTAAGCTACTTCGAGGGCGGCCTTACAGAGCTTTCCGAGCTCTTCAAGCTTGCCAAGGACAGAGTAAATGATGTATCGGTGCTTGCGGAAAATACCCTTGCGCAGATGATGTTTACGAAGGGCTACATAGAATACATTTATGATATATTCACTACCTATTACGGTGGCAGGAGCAGAGGTCTTGTGGTAAAAGCATTCCTTCGTTTCTCCGCATATAATTACCTTATTAAGGATGCCCAGGTTCCCAGTAATGTGCTTGAGTCACTTTACCTCGAGGTTATAAAGGGCAATATCGAGGATGATATATCAAAGATGGCGCTTATCCTGTATTTCAGCCACCTTGACAGATATTCGCCCGATCAGAAGGCATGGATAAGCAAGAATGTGACCGGCTTCATTGATGCCGGAAAGATACTTCCGTTCTACAAGAGCTTTGCTTCATTTGTGAAGCTCCCGCAGGATGTATTTCTTAAGACATACCTTATATATAAGACTGAGGACAGACGACAGGTGTTTGTGGAATACAGCTTTGACGCCGGTACGAGAAATGTTACGGTCGACAGAAGAAAGAGACTTGAGGAAGTGGTTACCGGACTATATGTGCTCGAATTTGTGGTATTCCATGGTGAGAGACTTGTCTATAGGATCGTTGATGATGAAAACGGAAATGTCAGAATAGTCGAGAGTGATGTCCTTAGGACAAAGGCCTTTAACAAGAAGGACAGAAACCGTTTCGAGATGATAAACAGTATGCTTGTCAATCAGGAGACAAGGAAGGATAAAAAACTTCTTGAGGATCTGGAAGCATATATCAATTCAGTACATCTGTTTGAGGAAAACCTTAAGATGCTGTAAGACAGGATCGTTAAGGCTTTGTACAAATAGCTTTTACAGGAGAAAAAATGGCAGAAAGTTTTTGCATAGGTATGGATCTTTGCGTGGATTTTACGCAGCTGTCCTATTATAACGATATAACAAGAGAGCCTGAGTCCATAAGTCAGCTCAATAATAAAGAAACCTATATGATGCCGAACATACTTTTCTTCAGTCAGGATTCAAGAAGGTGGTATGTCGGAGGCGAGGCGTCAGAAGCAAGGTTTACCGAGCAGGGTATAGTTGTAGATAACATTTTCGCGAATCTCGGAAATAATGCAAAGGTGACTGTTTACGACAGGAGCTACAGCTACAGAGAGCTTTTCCTGCTTATGGTAAAGCTACATATAGATTCATTTCTTTACAGATATGAGGATGCCGTTGTAAAGAAGCTTGTGATATCCGTTCCCGAATATAACAGAGAGATATATGAGCTGCTCTCAATGCTGCATGAGAGCCTCGGGATCGATAAAGAATGCATTGAGATCACAAGTCATCTTGACAGCGGGCTCTATTATGTTTTCAACCAGCAGGATGAGCTCTGGGTAAACAGCGTCGGACTGTATGATTTCAGTGCCGACGGACTGGGATATTACAGGATCGACATTCATCGGAACAAGGATCCGCAAATGGTCGAGGTCATATATGAGGATTATTCGCAGCAGATAAATCTTTCGTTATACGGAAATGATACCTATGCGATGGATACAGACTTTGCGAAGATAGTCGAATATGAAAACAAGAAAGCATATATATCCGCCGTTTATCTTACCGGAATAGGCTTTTCGGACAAATGGATGAAGAAATCATTGAATGAGCTTTGCCAGGGAAGAAGAGTTTTCGCGGGGCAGAACATTTATACCAAGGGTGCCTGCTACAGGGCAGTCGGCGGGGAATATAAGGATTTCTATGAGAGATTCTGTATAGACACAAAGGAAAATGTTCATTTTGATATCGGCTTATATACAGATGATGAGTCGCAGGATTTTTATCTTATCACAAAGGGCGGAAAGCAGTGGTATAATACCCACGGCGAGGTTTCCGTAATACTTGATGATACCGATGAGATTGAGATCGTTTACCGAAACATCAGCACTGACGAGAGGCAGAGCGAAAGAGTTAAGATACATGGTATACCGAAAAGACCGAATAAGACCACGAGGCTTTCGGTGTCGGTTGAATTCGAAAGCCCCCATGCAGGCGCGGTCATAATAAAGGACCTCGGCTTCGGTAAGATTTATCCGACGACCAACAAGGTATACAGGAAAGAGTTTATTGTTTGACATAAAAAGAGGTAGCTATGTCCAGAATAATAGTTTGTTCTTCAAAAAAAGCGGATAATCCCTATACCTTTCTTAATACCAAGGTAGAGGTATATACCTACGAGGAGCTCTGCTTTTATATATACAACAATACCGTTCTGATAAGTAAGTCATCCATTTCAGAAAGCCTTTTTACATGGATAGCTGAGGAGCTTCATATGGATGCGCTTTCGGAAAGGCTTTTTAATCTCGCCAATAAATCCTCGCACATTCTTGACTTTCTTGTTGAGATATTAAGCTCCGGAGATTATTACGGGCAGGACGAGATAAAGGCATATATAGAGGAATGGCAGATATTCCGCAGACTTACGGGATACGAAAAAATGAAGAAAAAGGCTGACGGTTATCTTGCGTACAGAAGATATATACGGGCAGCGACCATTTATGATACCATCATTGACAACAGGGAAGAAGTGGAGGATACTGTATTCCTCGGAAATGTGTATCATAACAGAGGTGTTGCATCCGCAAACAACTTCGAGCTTGAGGATGCGAAAAAATATTTTATGATGGCATATGAATTAAACGGAAATCCCGATTCACTCAAGGGATATTTCTATGTCGTGGCGAGAGCCGATGATACATCCGTGCTTCGTGAAGAGATAAGACAGATGGATCTGGACGAATCATATTTTGAGGATATAATGAATGAGATCGCTGATGTAAAGGACGATGTGTCGGAGATGACCATTTATTCCATGCTTGAAAGAGCCGTCTACAACAAAATGCATAAGGATATCAATGAATACGATAAGAGAATGGATATAATACTTGATGAGCTGAAAAATGAGTTCAGAGAGCAGGCTATATAAGAACTTAATTCTACAGGAGATAAAAATATAATGAAAAAAGAACTTGAAAAAACCTATGATCCTTCCGATATAGAGGGAAGACTTTACGAAAAGTGGATGAAAAACGGATACTTCCATACGGAGGTGGACAGAAGCAAGAAGCCTTTTACGATAGTAATGCCTCCTCCGAATATTACCGGACAGCTTCATATGGGGCATGCTCTCGATAATACAATGCAGGATATAATCATAAGAATGAAAAGGATGCAGGGCTATAATGCACTCTGGCAGCCCGGCACCGACCATGCGGCCATCTCAACCGAGGTTAAGATCATCAATGCTTTGAAGGAACAGGGCATCGATAAGAAGGATCTGGGAAGAGAGGGCTTCCTTAAGCGCGCATGGGAGTGGCGTGAGGAATACGGCGGACGCATTGTTACCCAGCTGAAGAGAATGGGATCCTCTGCTGACTGGGACAGAGAACGCTTCACAATGGATGAAGGCAACAATAAGGCTGTCAATACCGTGTTTAAGAAGCTCTATGACAAGGGCTGGATATATAAGGGCTCCCGTATAGTTAACTGGTGCCCCGTTTGTAAGACCTCCATTTCCGATGCTGAGGTTGAACATGAGGAGCAGGAGGGACATTTCTGGCATATAAACTATCCCGTGGCAGGAGAAGAAGGCAGATTTGTGGAAATAGCTACGACCCGTCCCGAGACACTTCTCGGAGATACCGCCGTTGCAGTAAATCCCGAGGATGAGAGATATTCCGATATAGTCGGAAAAACACTTATCCTTCCTCTTGTGAACAGAGAGATTCCGGTTGTTGCGGATTCATATGTAGATAAGGAATTCGGAACCGGATGCGTTAAGATCACGCCTGCACATGATCCTAACGACTTTGAGGTCGGAAAGCGCCATGATCTTGAAGAGATCAATATAATGAATGATGACGCAACGATAAACTGCCCCGGAACCCGTTATGACGGAATGGACAGATATGAAGCGCGAAAGGCTGTACTGGAGGATCTGGAAGCAAAAGGACTTCTTGTAAAGACAGTGCCCCATACTCATATGGTAGGTACACACGACAGATGCGGTACCACCGTTGAGCCGCTGGTTAAGCCCCAGTGGTTCGTAAAGATGGATGAAATGGTAAAACCCGCCAGAAAGGCAGTCGAGGACGGAAGCATAAAGCTTGTTCCCGAAAGAATGAATAAGATTTATTACAACTGGATCGACAACATCCGTGACTGGTGCATAAGCCGTCAGCTGTGG
>CACYCJ010000239.1 GCA_902772925.1 uncultured Lachnospiraceae bacterium | reverse complement strand
CAGGGCAGGAATGTTTCTGACGGGCTTTATCGGCATTTTGGCGGCTGCCATATGTGCCATAGCGGTTGCCTACAGCGTGGGTATGGGAGTTACGGACAAGACGCAGCCGTTTCCGGAAACAGATTATATAAAGGACAGTTTAAGGTCGGGTATGTACAGCGCAGCCCGCAGTGCCCATAGCAGCTATGTTTACGACAGTATGAAGCTCGATGAGAAGGAGATAGGATTTAAGGACTATGAAAGCGGCAAGACAGAAAATGTAACAATTGGAGAGTTCCTTGAGGGAACTGACCTTTCAGATATAGCAAGAAATGTACGGGACGGATCATATCATAATTATTCCGAGGAATATGACGGCAGTCTGTACAGTGGGACATATGAAAGCTTTATAAGACTGAGACTCAGTGACTACCTTGATATCGTTAAGAAAAACGGGGTCAGATACGAGGGTATCGATCCCGGACCGCCGGAGGATACAGATGGAGTAAGTGACATTTCAGAATACATTCCGGTTGATGAGAGTACTTATATTGTAGGACAAAACGGCTCCTATCTTGCCTTCTCGGAGAAAGCAGAATATATATTCAGAACGGGACTTTATAAGCCGAACGGCTACCAGTATGTAAGCGGTGTTACCGATTATGTATATGTCGCTTCTCCCGAAGAGAAGCTGGATGAAGAGGAGCTTGATGATTACATTTTAGGACAGGTGCTGCTCTGCAGTAAGGAAATCGTGGCTTATGAGGCGCTTACAGCTGAGGAAAGAAATGCTGCCTGTGCCGTATCAGACAGTGAGGGATACTTCGGAAACTACGGAAATCTTTCATCGTTATACAGTTTAGACGGGAAGAAGGTGACGGTGGCAAACCTGTATCCCGACATGGCTTTGTCTGCCGATAAAGAAAGATATGATAATTATGATTTCAGGGAGATAAGAGAGCGGATACTTTTAGAAAGCGATGCTTTCATAATGTATGACCCTGAGAGTAAAGACACGGTGCAGTGCTACAGGGATAAAGATGGCAAAATGGTAAGCTTCGATTATATAAGCAGCAGCGATCTTGCCGATGTGAGAAATATAGCAGACGGTGGCTTTGTAGTAGGGCTTAAGATATACGGAACGAGCTCGGATGCAGCATTTTACAGCTATCTGCATGAGCTGAACAGCCTTATACCGGCCTCGGGTCTTCTGATGATAGCAGGAATCATGATCTTTTTAGCTTCGGCAGTGCTTTTGATAGCGGGCACGGAGGGAAGGCTTATATGGGTTGACAGGGTGCCGTTTATCCTTCAGCTTACGGTTATAGCGGGACTTGCCTTTGCGGTATATCTCAATCTCAAGACCATAGGGAGCTTTGATGCATTTGCAAATGTTCTGTCAAACGGACTCTGGCTTTTGATCGTGGTGGGTATTGTAATGGCTGCGGCGATGTATGCGGTATGCGATTCATTTATCCTTTCGATCACGAGAAGGATAAAGGCTCATGACCTTGCGGGAGGCTTTATATCTGTAAATCTGTACAGATGGCTTAAAGAAAGGCTCAAGGAAACCTTCATAAGACTGAAGGGAAGAACAAGGCTTCTGATCGCAGTGATTTCCTTCCTGGTTGTAAAGCTTGTGAGCAGTCTTATCGCACTGGCAGTCTATGGTGATGATTTTCTGTTCCTGCTGCTTATCATTATGGCAGCGCTTGATATAGCAGGGATCATTATCCTTATAAAATATATGACGGATACGGATGAGCTTCTTAAGGCTACACACAGGATAGAGTCCGGCGATCTGAATGCAAAGGCGGATGTATCAAAGCTTTACTTCAACAATAAAGAGCTGGGAATCAGCATCAACAATCTCGGGACGGGACTTTCAAATGCAGTTGAAGCGTCGGTAAGAGATGAGAGGACAAAGGCGGAGCTTATAACAAATGTGTCTCATGACATAAAGACGCCTCTTACATCTATTATCAATTATGTGGATCTTTTGAAGCGGGAGGAGATAGATAATCCCAAAGCAAAGGAATACATAGAGGTCATAGATCAGAAGGCCGAGAGGCTGAAGCAGCTTATCCTGGATCTCATAGAAGCATCGAAAACCGGCACAGGAAATATAGAGCTTGAGAGGATGCCTCTGGATCTTGTGGAACTTATCAGACAGGCGACAGGTGAGTATGAGGAAAAGTTTGAAGAAAGCTCTTTAGAGATGATTGAAAATATCGGCGTTGACAGGGCGGTGATCTTTGCCGACGGACGAAGGGTTTTTCGTATAATCGATAATCTTCTGAATAATGTGAGCAAATATGCAATGCCGGGAACCAGAGTTTATCTGGACCTTAAAACTAATGAAGATGCCGAGGGGAATTTTGTTGAACTCAGCATTAAAAATATCAGTAAGGAAATGCTTAATATCTCATCGGAAGAACTGATGGAAAGATTTGTCAGAGGCGACAAATCCCGTTCCACCGAAGGCTCCGGACTGGGGCTTTCGATAGCCAGAAACCTGACAGAGCTTCAGGACGGTATTTTTACAGTAGAGATAAAAGGCGATCTGTTTGAGGTAAAGGTAGCATTTCCGCTGAATGAAAATAACAGCGACGGTCGGGGTGTTATGTGACAGACTGCTTCAGGACTCGGAAAACCACCTTGAAAATGACCTCCCATGTGAGAACATGGGAGGCTTTTTGTGCACGTTCCACCGTGAGGATGAATTTCAGCCTGCTCTG
>CACYCJ010000238.1 GCA_902772925.1 uncultured Lachnospiraceae bacterium | reverse complement strand
ATGATTATAAGCAGGTAGATGAGTACAAGGACGCTGATCTCGTACTTGTAAGAAGTGCAGCAATGCATGACCTTGATCTCGGCGACAAGCTTCTTGCGGTTGCAAGAGCAGGTGCCGGTGTAAATAACATTCCTCTTGAGGAGTGTGCAAAAAAAGGTATCGTTGTATTTAATACCCCCGGTGCTAACGCAAATGGTGTTAAGGAGCTTGTAGTTGCAGGTATGCTTCTTGCTTCCCGTGATATCATCGGCGGTTATGAATGGGTAAGATCAAATGCATCAGATCCCGAAGTAGGAAAGAAAGCAGAGAAGCAGAAGAGCCAGTTTGCCGGAAATGAAATCTTCGGCAAGAAGCTCGGTGTTATCGGACTAGGCGCAATTGGTGCAAAGGTTGCAAATATAGGCGTAAGACTCGGAATGGAGGTTTACGGTTATGATCCCTTCGTATCAGTTGATGCAGCCTGGGGAATCTCAAGATCCGTTAAGCATATTACTGATGTTAATGACATTTATACCAACTGTGATTACATTACAATTCATGTTCCTCTTCTTGATACGACAAAGGGCATGATCAATGCGGATGCAATTTCAAAGATGAAGGAAAATGTTGTATTCCTCAACTTTGCAAGAGATATCCTTGTTGATGAAGATGCTATGGTAGAGGCACTTGAAGCAGGTAAGGTATCCAGATATGTTACGGATTTTGCAAATTCCAAGATCGCCGGAGTAAAGAATGTAATTGTTACACCTCACCTCGGAGCATCTACACAGGAATCTGAAGATAACTGTGCTATCATGGCAGTTAAGGAGCTCAGAGAATTCATTGAGAACGGTAATGTTGTTAATTCCGTTAATTATCCTAATGTAAATGCCGGAAATGTTTCACAGACACCCGGAAGATTTACGGTATGCCATAAGAACATTCCCAATATGCTTACTCAGTTTACAGGCGTTTGCGCAAAGGCAGGAATCAATATCACAAGCTTTGTAAGCAAGTCAAAGGGTGATTATGCTTACTCAATCATGGATATAGATACTGCAGGTACAGATGATATCATGAAGCAGCTTGATTCAATCGAGGGCGTTGTAAGAGTAAGGATCATAAAATAGTTTAATTCGTATAATAATTTTGGAGATGATAAAAATGAGTGCTAAATTAAGAGTCGGAATACTGGGAGCAACCGGTATGGTAGGCCAGAGGTTTATAAGTATACTTGAGAACCATCCCTGGTTTGAGGTTGTTACCGTTGCTGCAAGTCCCAGAAGTGCAGGCAAAAGATATGAGGAAGCGGTAGAAGGCAGATGGAAGATGGATACGCCTATACCCGAGAAGGTTAAGGATCTTGTTCTGTATAATGTAAATGAGGTTGAAAAGGTTGCAGCTACTGTTGATTTTGTTTTCAGTGCAGTTGATATGACCAAGGATGAGATAAGAGCTATAGAAGAGGCTTATGCAAAGACCGAAACTCCTGTAGTATCAAATAACAGCGCTCACAGATGGACACCTGATGTTCCGATGGTTGTTCCCGAACTCAATCCGGAGCATTATGAGGTAATAAAATATCAGAAACAGAGACTCGGAACGACAAACGGATTTATTGCCGTTAAACCCAACTGCTCAATACAGAGCTATACTCCCGCACTTTTCGCTTTGAAGGATTTTGAGCCGAAGGAGGTTGTTGTATCAACCTACCAGGCAATTTCCGGAGCAGGAAAGACATTTAAGGACTGGCCCGAGATGGAAGGAAATATCATTCCCTACATCGGCGGTGAGGAAGAAAAGAGTGAGCAGGAGCCCTTAAGAATATGGGGTAAGGTTGAAGACGGCGTTATCAAGAAGTGCGAAAACGGACCGAAGATCACAAGTCAGTGTATCAGAGTTCCCGTCCTTAACGGACATACCGCAACAGTATTTGTTAATTTCGGCAAAAAGCCTTCCAAGGAAGAAATGATAGAACGCTGGGTAAGTTTCGAAGGAGAGCCTCAGAGACTTAACCTTCCGAATGCACCCAAGCATTTTATCCAGTACCTTGAGGATGATAATCGTCCGCAGGTTGCTCTCGATGTTGATTTCGAGAACGGAATGGGAGTATCACTCGGAAGACTCAGGGAAGACAGCATATTTGACTATAAGTTTGTCGGCCTTTCACATAATACGCTCAGAGGAGCGGCAGGAGGAGCTGTTCTTTCTGCAGAGTATCTGTATGCAAAGGAATATATCAAAGCCAAGCAGAACTGATAGTTTAATTTGTTTAAATTTTTTCTTTTTACTGAATGATAAATGTTGTATAATACATCGTATGGTTGATATCTTACGGTATCAGCCATACTGAACTCTGTAATTTCCCTGGGAGGTGTTCCACTAATGAAGAAGTTAGTTTTAGTTACTTCTCCACCGGCTTGCGGTAAAACATATATTTCGAAAAAACTTGCAAAGGCTTTGCATAACTGTGTATATCTCGATAAGGATACGCTTATCGTACTTTCAAAACAAATATTTAAAGTAGCAGGTGAGGAATACAATCGTTCATCTGATTTCTTCCAGAGAGAGATCAGAGATTACGAATATTATGCTATTCTTGATCTTGCTTTTGACGCATTGGATTACAATGATACCGTGCTTATCAATGCTCCTTTTACCGATGAGATAAGAGATGATGATTATCTTGACAGCCTCAGAGAGAAACTGGCTGAGAAAAAAGCCGAGCTCTGCGTTGTCTGGGTACATGCTTCGGAGGAAGTTGCACATCAGAGAATGATAAGCAGGAATTCCGACAGAGATGTATGGAAGCTTGAACATTGGAAGGAATATGTGGCAACTCAGAATTTCCATAAGCCCGAAAATATTCCCGAGCTGTATGTCTTTAATAATTCTAACGAAGAGGAATTCAAGGAATCACTTGAAGGTGCAGTCAAGTATATCAGAGGCTGATAAGGCTTATTTTAAGACCGTTATACTTGTTTAGGTATATACGGTCTTTTATTCTTTATTTGTTGAGGTAATAACTAATGTCACGAATTAAAGGCTTTAAGGCAGTAAGACCCGCTGAAGGGCTCTGCGAAAAAATTGCGGCTCTTCCCTATGATGTTTATGATCGTAAGGAAGCAAGAGAAAAAGTAAAGGGTGATGATCTTACATTTCTTCGTTTAGACCGTCCCGAGACACAATTTCCCGAGGATTATGATATGTATGCTCCCGAGGTTTACGAAAAGGCTCGCGAGATGTTTAATGAAATGCAGGCTAAGGGACAGTATATCAGTGATACTGATGAGAAGCTGTATATTTATGAGCTCTGCATGGACGGAAGATATCAGACGGGAATAGTAGCTGTTGCTTCCATTGATGATTATCTGAACAATGTGATCAAAAAGCATGAAAATACAAGAGCTGATAAGGAACAGGACAGGATAAACCATGTCTACACAATGAGAGCTCAGACAGGACCTATTTTCCTGGCATATCGTGACAGGGATGATATAAATAAGCTTGTAGCAGAGGTAAAAACTCAAAGCCCCGTTTATGACTTCGTCAGTGATGACGGAATCGGACACAGGGTCTGGGTCGTTGAAGATGAAAAGATGATAAGCGGGATCGTGAAGGGCTTTGAAGAGACAGAGTCAATCTATATTGCCGACGGTCATCACAGAGCAGCCTCCGCTGTTAAGGTGGGACAAAAGATGCGTGCGGAAAATCCCGGATATACAGGTGAAGAGGAATTTAATTTCTTTCTTTCCGTACTTTTCCCCGAGTCACAGCTATGCATTCTTCCATACAACAGGGTAGTGAGGGATCTTAACGGACTTACCGAGGAAGAATTTATCGAAGCGATTAAAAAGGTCGCAGATGTTGAAATATCGGATATACCTTTATCACCCGAGGATAAGGGTACTATAGGTATGTTTATGGATGATGTGTGGTACAGGTTAACCATTCATGATGATATAAAAAATGATGATCCTGTCAAGGGACTTGATGTGTCTTTACTTCAGGATCATATTCTCGAACCTGTTCTCGGAATAAGTGATCCGAGAATTGATAAGAGGATTGCTTTTATCGGTGGAATCAGAGGGCTCGGTGAGCTTGAGAGAAGATGCAAAACTGATATGAAGGTTGCATTTTCCATGTATCCCACATCGATAGAGGAGTTGTTTAATGTTGCGGATGCCGGACTTCTGATGCCGCCTAAATCTACATGGTTTGAGCCGAAGCTCAGAAGCGGTATTTTTATCCATGAGTTTTAGAGGGGGGACTATGAAAAGAAAAAACAGGAAGAATGTATTTGCTATAAACTGGATGGAAGTAGATGCCCTCATAAAGGGAACTCACTCGGATCCGCATCACATTCTCGGGGCACATGAATGCATTGATGATGTATATGTCAATGTATATCTTCCCGACGCCAAGATCGTAAAGGTAAAGGATCTGGATTCGGGTAAGGAATACAGCCTTGTATCCGACCGTGTTCCCGGATTTTTCTCGGCAGTTATAAAGAATAAAAAAGAATTCGATTATGAGGTCTTTGCCAAGTTTGACGACGGAACGGAACTCAGTTATATAGATCCTTATTTATTCGAACCGCTGATCGATCCCATTGACATAAGTAAGTTTAACGAAGGCATTCATTATGAGGTCTATGAAAAGCTTGGCGCTCACATTACTACTTATGACGGCGTGAAGGGTGTTCTTTTTGCAGTGTGGGCTCCCAATGCAGACAGAGTTTCGGTGGTTGGAAATTTCAATAACTGGGACGGCCGTCGACATATGATGAGAAGGCTGGATTATTCCGGTATTTTTGAAATCTTCATTCCCGGCGATTTTGCTGACGAGATTTATAAATATGAGATTAAGTCAAAGGACGGAAGAGTATTCATGAAGAGCGATCCTTACGCTGCTTCTTCCGAGATCAGACCGGCAAATGCTTCTAAGGTTGTTTCCCTTGACTACGCATGGAAGGATGATGAATGGCTTGCAAAAAGGTCGGGAGCTCTTGAAAAGAAGAACGAGAAGCCCATTAATATATATGAGGTTCATCTCGGTTCATGGAAGAGACCCGAGGATGGTCGTGAATTCTTTAATTATAAAGAAATTGCGGTTAAGCTTGCTGCCTATATGAAAAAGATCGGATATAACTATCTGGAGCTTATGCCCATAATGGAGCATCCTTATGATCCCTCATGGGGTTATCAGGTAACCGGATATTATGCACCTACATCCAGGTACGGATCGCCTACCGATTTTATGTATTTTGTTGACTATATGCATAAGCAGGGTATCGGAGTGATCATTGACTGGGTGCCTGCACATTTCCCTAAGGATGAACACGGCCTAGGCACATTTGACGGAAGTCATCTCTATGAGAGTGATGATCCCTTAAGAAGAGAGCATCCTCATTGGGGTACATATATATTTGACTACTCAAGAAATGAGGTAAGAAATTTCCTCGTTGCCAATGCTCTTTACTGGGCGGATAAATTTCATGTGGACGGCATAAGAATGGATGCTGTTGCATCGATGCTTTATCTGGATTACGGTAGACAGGGCGGTGAGTGGCGCCCCAATATAAATGGCGGAAATGAAAACTTTGATGCTATCAATTTCATAAAAGAAGTCAATACAAAAATGAAGGAGCTTTTCCCTGATGTGCTTATGATCGCTGAGGAGTCAACGGCATGGCCTATGCTCACTCATCCCGTAGAAAACGGCGGACTCGGCTTTGACCTTAAATGGAATATGGGCTGGATGAATGACTTCCTCGGTTACATTAAGCTGGATCCGTTATACAGAAAGTATCATCATAATGAGCTTACCTTCAGTATGGTTTATGCATATAGCGAGAAATTTGTTCTTGTATTATCTCATGATGAGGTTGTACATGAGAAAGGCTCAATGATAGAGAAAATGCCCGGAGGCTATGAGGATAAGTTCTCTAATCTTCGTATTGCATACGGCTTTACAATGACACATCCCGGAAAGAAGCTTCTTTTCATGGGACAGGAATTTGCTCAGTTTAAAGAATTTGACGAGTCTTCAGAGCTTGACTGGTCACTCTTTGAGTTTGATGCTCATAATTACATTCTTGATTATGTGCGTGACTTAAATAAGCTGTATTTTACTGAACCTGCTCTTACAAAATTTGACAGTGAGGATTCCGGCTTCAAATGGATAAGTGTTGATAATGCAAATGACAGTATGATCTCATTTGAAAGAAGAACCGATGATCCTGCCGATACTCTGGTCATTGTTTGTAACTTTACGCCGATCACTCACAAGAATGAAAAGATTGCGGTTCCCTTCGCAGGAAAATGGAAAGAGATCTTTTCAAGCGATAATCTTAAGTACGGCGGAGAGGGAAAGAACAATAAGGTTGTTAAGCAGTCCAAGACCGGAAAGGTTGACGGAAGAAAGGATTACATTTCAGCTAATATCCCCGGACTTTCCATATCCGTATTTAAATCGGTCAAATAATGATTAAGTAATTATTATTGTTGAATGATTAAGTTGACAAATGAATTCTATGTGATTAGTATATGTAAGCATAGAAATGCGAATAGTTTGCATTTCTATGCTTTTACTAAGTTTTATACGGAGGTATATATAATGGCTAAAATAGACATCATTTCCGGATTCCTCGGAGCCGGAAAGACTACACTTATCAAGAAACTCATTAAAGAAAGCTTTAAAGATGAAAAGCTGGTGCTTATCGAGAATGAATTCGGTGAGATAGGAATCGACGGAGGCTTTCTAAAGGAAGCGGGCGTAAATATTACCGAGATGAATTCAGGTTGTATCTGCTGTTCGCTTGTCGGTGATTTCGGCGTGGCATTAAAGCAGGTTGTTACGGATTATGCTCCTGACAGGATCATTATCGAGCCGTCGGGAGTCGGAAAGCTTTCCGATGTTATTAAGGCTGTGGAGAAGGCTGCTGCCGATGTGGATATACATCTTAACAGTGCAACAACTGTTGTTGATGTTACAAAGGCAAAAATCTATATGAAGAACTTCGGCGAGTTCTTCCTTAATCAGATCGAAGCGGCAGGAACAGTTGTGCTCAGCAGATCTCAGAATGCAAATGAGGATAAGATAAATACAGCTGTTGATATGATAAGAGAGCATAATGAGGATGTTGTTATAATTACTACACCCTGGGATGATATTTCCGGAGATAAGATACTTGAGGCAATCGAGCATTCTTCCAAGATAGAAGATATCATGAAGAACTTCAAATATGATCCCGAGGTTGATGACCATCACCATCATCACCACGATCATGACGAACACGAGCATCACCACGACCATGACGAACATGATCATCACCACGATCATGACGAACATGATCATCACCACGACCATGACGAACATGAACATCATCACGACCATGACGAGCACGAACATCATCACCACCACTATGATGAGAATGGTGTTTGCAGCTGCGGTCATCATCACCATGATGCCGATGAAATATTTACGAGCTGGGGTAAGGAAACCTCAAGAAAATATGATGAAAATGATCTTAAGGACATCCTTGATAAGCTTTCTGTTGAAGAGGATAATGAATTCGGAATCATCTTAAGAGCAAAGGGTATCGTTCCTTCAAGGTCCGGCGAATGGCTTGAATTTGATATGGTTCCCGGTGAATATGAGATAAGGAAGGGAAACCCCGATTATACCGGAAAGCTGTGCGTTATAGGAAGCGAGCTTAAGGAAGATGAGATCGCAAAGCTTTTTTCTCTGTAAAGCATTTGAATGGTTAATAATAAAAGAAAATCCGAGGTAAGTTTATGAAAACTAACGAACAGCCTAAAGAAATTCCCATGTATATATTTATGGGATTTCTCGACAGCGGAAAAACCAAATTCGCAAATGAAACATTACTTGACAGATCCTTTAATGATGGCGCGAAAACACTTCTTCTTGTCTGCGAAGAAGGTGAAGAGGAATATGATGAAAAGGCTCTGAATAAGAATAATATTTTTATCGAATATCTTGATGAGGATACATTAAACACGGAGAAGCTTCTTGAACTCAGTAAAAAGTATGAACCTGAGATCGTTCTGATGGAGTATAATGGTCTTTGGGAGCTTGACAGGCTTTTTAATATAAGAGTTCCCAAGGGCTGGACCGTAGTGCAGGTTATCTCATTTGTGAATGCATCTACATATGATGTATATGTCAACAATATGAAAAAGATAATCATAGATGAAATCCGAAATGCAGATATGATAATCTTCAACAGATGCGATGAAAATACTACAAAGTCCGAATACAGAAAGAGCATCAGAGCAGTCAACAGAAGAGCACAGGTGATATTTGAAAATAAAGACGGCACTGTCGATAACGGAGGAGACAGCATCGAGCTGCCCTTTGATGTGGAAAGCGACAGGATAGAGCTTGAAGAAGAGGATTTCGGACTCTTTTATATTGATGCCGCAGATAATCCGGATAAATATCTCGGAAAGACGATCAAGTTCAAGGCAATGGTGCATAAGCCCTCAAATTATAAACAAAATGAGTTCGTTCCGGGCAGATTTGCCATGACCTGCTGTGCAGCTGATATAGCCTTCATAGGCTTTAAATGCTACTATGAGGGTGCAAAGATTCTTAAAGACAGGGACTGGGTTATGGTAGAAGGAACCATAGATAAGGAATTCTATCCTGAATTCGAAGGAGAAGGACCGGTCATAAAGGCTACAAGTGTTGCAATGACAGATCCCGCCGAAGAAGAACTGGTGTACTTCAACTAAGAAACTCTGCATAAGCATTATTAAGATAAGTTAGTAATATATTTATACATGTCATCAAAAAGAGAGACAGACAGGTGTTCTTCAAAACGCGTTACGGTTTCTGTTTTTCACAAAATGAGGTTATGAATTTTCCCAAAGCGCTCGAAATGGCACATAGCCATGCTTCGCATGTCTATAATCCGGCACATACGTGCCGTATTGGGACTACGTCCCGTGTCCT
>CACYCJ010000237.1 GCA_902772925.1 uncultured Lachnospiraceae bacterium | reverse complement strand
TCCTCGATACCCTTGCCGACCGACACTATGATCTGTCCCTCGTCTACATACGGCTCCATACGCCGCGCTATCTCTCTGGTGTATACAGATGCCACACTGAATATGATACAATCGGCACTTTTAACAGCCTCTCCGATATCCATAGTATAATGAATATTTTCCGGAAGCTTAACGCCCGGGAGCGCCGAAACATTTTCATGATTATCACAAAGCTCTTTATACTTTGACTCTGTCATGCTGCAAAATGTAACATTATGACCTTTCCTTGCAAGAAGCACCCCAAGCGCCGTGCCCCAGCTTCCCGTACCGATTACGCTGATATTAATCTTCTTCTCACTCATCAGTTATCCGAATCCTTAAATCTTACATAACACTGCTTTTCAGCATCCCATATAAACTTTCTTTTGGGTGTATCTTCCGTAATCTCATCATCCTGTATCTTTCTAACAGGAGATGTGTCTTTTTTCAAAGAGGATGCCGCTTCAGCCGCAACAGACTCTTCGGAATGATCCGCTTCATCCGGAATATGCAAATCATCTGCTCCGGCAGCATCACTTTCATAATCCTCATCGTAAGCATAAGCCTCTTCGTCTTCAATAGTTTCAGACTCCGATCGCGCAAAATGCTTATCACCGGGATAATTTAAAATCTCCTCATCCTCATACGCATCATCATAACTGTAATATTTCTCTTCCTCGGGTTCTGTATCCTGTCTTTCCCTTCTCGCACGAGGTGAAAAGTCGCTTTCAGCTCCGTACACAGACGTTTCCTCATGTTCCTCATCCCTTTCGCTGACACGAGGTCTGCGGACAGCTTCTTTCTTATCACCGAATCTGCGCTCGTTGCCGTCAAGCAGCCTCTCGATATTTCCGACATGTCTGAGATAACAAAGCGCAACAATTATTATGACCAGACATATGCCCTGGGCAAGCTCTCTTCCCCGGAGTGCAGTATTTCCGCTTCCGCTCCATATGATGAACTCTATAAGAAATTCCGTAACAAGCACAAGTGAGGCCAGCGACACATATCTTGTAAGTATAAGCACACCGAAAAATGTAATCACGCCTATCAGTGTCATTACCCATAAAGCATTAGGCTGGAAAAAAAGTGATATAATTACTCCCGCAGTCGTTGCAATACCTTTGCCGCCCCTGAATTTCATAAAGAACGGAAAATTATGTCCTAAAACGGTTCCCAGACCGCTGTACAAAAAGATAAGTATTGTAGACATGCCGGTTCCGCGAAATATCGCCCAACAGATAAGCGCAGAAAGAAATACTTTCAGTATATCTCCTACGGCGGTGATCACCCCTGCTTTTTTCCCCAGCGTACGCATGGCATTGGTAGTACCCGCATTTCCGCTGCCGTAATTTCTTATGTCTACATTCTGACGCTTACCGTACCAGTACGAAGTCTGTACAAGCGCGCCTATAAAATATCCTATTATCAGACTGAATATCTGAGCCATTATCCCTTTTCTCCCCGCTCGCGATACAGTAAAACTATGTCCGTTCCCCTGAATCCGAAAACTTCTCTTAAGCGATTCTCCAAAAATCGGGTATAGGAAAAATGCGTAAGCTGCTTATCATTTACAAATAAGACAAAGGTAGGTGGTTTTACAGATACCTGAGTCATATAATAAATACGCAGCTTCTTCCCCTTATCCTGAGGAGTCTGCTGAACTGTCAGAGCCCTCGTAAGAATTTCATTGCATACCCCTGTGGGAACCCTTACTGTCCGGCTTTCGGAAACTATATCGATGAGCTTAAATAATTTATCTATCCTCTGACCCGTCTGCGCCGAAATAAATATCATCTCGGCGTACGGTATGAAAGAAAGAACCGCTTTTATCTCTTCGGTCATTTCCTTCATCGTCTTATCGGTTTTATCTTCTACTGCATCCCATTTATTAACGGCTATTATGATGCCCTTGCCCTTTTCATGAGCAAGACCTGCTATCTTTGCATCCTGCTCTGAAACGCCCTCCGTTGCATCTATCATAATAACAGCTATATCACATCTCTCAACCGCGGCGAGTGTTCTTATGACGCTGAAGCGCTCTATCTCTTCCTTCACCTTGCTTCTG
>CACYCJ010000236.1 GCA_902772925.1 uncultured Lachnospiraceae bacterium | reverse complement strand
TAAGTGTATAATAATGATAAAAGGGGGCGTATGACATATGGAGAAGTATTTGATGGCTCTGGATGCCGGTACAACCAGCAACAGATGCATAATATTCAATAAAAGAGGAGAAATTGTATCCGTGGCTCAAAAGGAATTTACACAGTATTTTCCAAAGCCCGGATGGGTTGAGCATAATGCAAATGAAATATGGTCTACGATGATGGGGGTCGTTATAGAGGCCATGACAAATGCCGGGATCAGATATGATGAGATAGCCGGTATCGGGATAACGAATCAAAGAGAGACAACAATCGTCTGGGATAAGAATACCGGAGAACCGGTATATAATGCGATTGTCTGGCAGTGCCGCCGTACATCTGAATTCTGCGATAAGCTGAAGGAAGAGGGGCTGACTGAAGTATATCGAAAAAAGACAGGACTTGTTATAGATGCTTACTTTTCGGCTACAAAGCTCAAATGGATCCTTGATAATGTGAAAGGCGCAAGGGAAAAGGCACTTGCAGGAGACCTTCTTTTCGGAACGGTCGATACATGGCTTGTGTGGAAGCTGACAAAGGGCGAGGTTCATGTAACGGATTATTCAAATGCGTCAAGGACTATGCTTTATAATATTACCGAACTCAAGTGGGACAGGGACATTCTGGATAGACTTGATATTCCCGAATGCATGCTTCCTACGGTAAAGCAGTCCAGTGAAGTTTATGGCGTGACGGATTCGGGATTTTTCGGAGGCCCCATAAAAATAGCGGGGATAGCGGGAGATCAGCAGGCTGCTCTATTCGGACAGGCATGCTTCAATAAGGGCGATACCAAGAATACATACGGAACAGGCTGCTTCCTTCTTATGAATACCGGCCACGAGCCTGTATTTTCCGAGAATGGCCTTGTTACCACTATCGCATGGGGCAAGGAAGGAAAAATATATTATGCTCTTGAAGGGTCAGTGTTCGTTGCAGGCGCATCCGTTCAGTGGCTCAGAGATGAGATGAGACTTATCGACTCTGCAGAGGATTCCGAATATATGGCAAATAAGGTAAAGGACACAAACGGATGCTATGTTGTGCCTGCGTTTACCGGACTCGGTGCGCCTTATTGGAATCAGTACGCAAGAGGAACAATAGTAGGAATAACGAGAGGTGTTAATAAGTACCACATCATAAGGGCAACGCTCGAATCCATTGCCTATGAGGTGAATGATGTTCTTCAGGCGATGGAAGCCGATTCCGGCATAAGACTTTCGAGTCTGAAGGTGGATGGCGGAGCATCAGCCAATAACTTTCTTATGCAGACTCAGGCTGATGTGATCAATTCAAAGGTTCTTCGGCCTACATGTGTTGAGACCACAGCTCTCGGAGCTGCTTACCTGGCAGGACTTGCCACAGGCTATTACAGGGATACGGATGAGATAAGAGTGAACTGGGATATAGCTAAGCTTTTTAATCCGAAGATCGGAGAAAAGGAAAGAAAAGAGAAGCTAGACGGATGGAATAAGGCGGTAGGAAGGTCATTTGACTGGGCAAAATAGAAAAATATAGGTAAAAATTGCTAAATTTTTGCGTTTTTAGTCAACATAATGCTCACATTCGTTGATTTTGATATCAAAATGTGGTAGAATACATAAGGTTATAGCTAAAAAAAGTAGTTTTTAGTTCTATGATGGAATGGTGTGGGGATGGCAAAGAAAAACGAAAAGTCGATTTTAAATTTATCAAAGATCTTAAATTTCATACTTATTGTTGCTGTTGTTTTGATAATCGGCACAGTTGTATTCTTTCTTGTCCATCTTGGTGTAAATGCTAAGAAGGCACTTCGTGATGCGAAAAATGTTGTAATCGCACTTTCTACCACGGATATTGAAATGTATGCAAAGGATAAAACGGTTTACGATCCTCTGGCTAAAGACGGGCTTGAGGACGGCGTTGAGGAAGCGGTTGATAAGCTGATGTCGCCAATGGGTGACTATTCCATTACATCCTATAGCTATAAAAGACATGAGGTCACGGGGCTTGACTACAGATGGGGCAGATATATTGTGACCTACAAGAAAAAAGGCGATGCTATAAGATGGGATGTCGACTATTTGCTTCACATCTATTCATTTGATGAAAGCGACGATATAGTGAATTAATGATAAAGGAAATGAAAAATGTTCTGGCTTACATTTACGATAATAGCAGCGAGAACTCTTATCGAGATCATATTCTTCGCAATCGGTGCGGCGGTTTTTTCGTTTATGAATGTGATCATTTACAGACTTCCGAGGCATAAGGGATTTACCTTCGGCAAATCGGAATGCACAACCTGTCATCATGAACTTACATACAGAGATATGGTTCCCATATTTTCGTGGCTGAGCCTTAAGGGGAAGTGCAGATACTGCGGAAGTCCCATTTCGCCGAGATATATGTTGGTTGAAACGATCGGCGGGATATCGGCTGTCTGTTGTACATTGTTTATAGGAATTAATCTGCGGGCACTTTTTGCGTTTATTGTGTCTGCGATTGTGACAGTTATAGTTTTTATAGCTTATGATAAGATAGTAGCAAATGTGACTTCGAATAATGATTAAACTCAGGAGAGTAGAAGATGGCGGTTTCATACAGGTATAGAGCGCAGGATGAAAATGGTCGTATCACAACCGGATATATGGATGCGGCTGACGAAAACGAACTGCATAATAAACTGAAAAATGATAACCTTCTTATGATCGAAGCCAAGGAGATGAAGAAGGCAAAGAAGCGTTCCAAGAAGCTTAAGTATGATCGTGTAGCTGATTTCTCACGAAACTTAAGCAAGCTTCTTGCGGCCGGAGTAACTCTCGTAAGGGCGCTTCGAATCATTTCCGAGGATGAATCCATAAGCCCGGTTGAAAGAGGAATCTATGCGAACGTTCTAAAAAATGTTCGTGCGGGACTTCCGCTTTCTGATGCGTTGGAGGAGGAAGGAGACACATTTCCGGTTCTCTTTGTAAACATGATCCGTTCCTCGGAATCAGGCGGAAATATGGATCAGACTGCTGCAAATATGGCTGAGTATTACAGTAAGGAATACCGCCTTGCACAGAAGATAAAAAGCTCTACCACATATCCGAAGATACTGGGTGCTCTTATAGTGGGCGTTGTCGTAGTAATAATGGGCTATGTGCTTCCGCAGTTCGATTCGCTGTTCTCACAGATGGACAGCCTGCCGTTACCTACCACAATACTTATGGCGATAAGTGAATTTGTCGCTACAAAGTGGTATCTGCTGATACTGTTCGGTATAATACTCTTTATCATCTTTAAGATCGTAACATCCATTCCGGGAGTTAAGCTTTTTATGGATAAGATGGAGCTTCGACTTCCTAAGATAGGAAAACTCAGAAAGATTGTATATACTGCAAGATTCTCAAGAACACTTGCAAGTATGTATTCCGCGGGAATTCCCATTATCACCTGTCTTCAGATAGCAAAGACTACAATAGGTAATTCATATATAGAGAGTCAGTTCGATGATATGATAGCAAAGATCAGATCCGGAATGAGCCTTTCCGATGCGCTCGGTGAGATTGACGGATTTGTAAAGAAGCTTCCTTCATCCGTTGCAGTCGGAGAAGAGACCGGTGCCTTGGACTCAATGATGAGATCGATAGCGGATCAGATGGATTATGATTCTGAGATAGCTATCGAGCAGATGGTGGCGCTGATCGAACCGGTAATGATTGTGACTATGGCAGTTATAGTCGGATTTATAATGATAGCAGTTATCACGCCTATATATAGTTCTTATCAATCTATTGCAAATCAGGGCGGTTGATGTTAAGTGGTTTATAAATTAGTTTAACGAGGTAAATGTATGAGCGTCAGCGTTTATTTGTCAAACCAGATGGTACAGGTGGCAGTCGGAACAAGAGGAAAAAAGCCATCTCTTACTAATGTATATACCGCAAATGCTCCCGACGGTAGCATTATAAACGGTATCATTATGGATCAGGAAAGCTTCATTTCCTTTCTGAAACAGTTCTGGGCCGAAAAGAAAATTCCTCAAAAAGATATATATCTGATAGTTAACAGCTCGAAGATCGCCGATAAAAATCTGAATCTTCCGAAGCTCAGCGAAAAAAAGGCGGCTGAATTCATTATGCGTGAATTTGCCGAGATGCAGAGAGAGGAAGAGGAAAATACATTGGCATATATTACCCTCGGTAAGGATCCTGCGACCAAGACTACGAGGATATATGCAAATATGGCTACCAAGGATCAGCTGAAGGAGTATAAGGATATATTTGAGGCTGCAGGTATTTCCGTAAGAGGTATCATTTCCGGTGAGGGCAGCATCATAGGCTATGCATTTATGACCATAGCTCAGAAATATAAAACCTTCGTGCTTCAGATAGCAAATGGGAACCTTGTATCGAATGTGCTTTTTGTTGACGGAGTTCATAAATATTTCAACTCCATAAGAAGCTTTAATATCGCCGGGACCAATGATTATTTTGATGACTGCGCGAGATCGCTTAATAACCTTGAGCAGTTCATGCGTTCCGAGAAGATTGAATCTGCAATCGAGCAGATCGTTGTCGCCGGTGTTGATGATAACAGCTTTACCAGATATCAGCAGAGCCTTGCGGATCATGGTATAGATGTTCCGTCATCCATAAGCAAGCCGATGGTTACTAACGATGCCAGACTTCAATATGAAGCGCAGGCAGCGCTCTTTGCGGTCAGCGGACTTTATGATATGGGAAAGGAAAGCAACTTCCTTACTCATTTTGACGCAAAGGAGAAAAAGGATTCTACAATGGATCCCGATATTAAGAGGCGGGTTGTCATTATCGGAACAACACTTGCCGTTATGCTTGTTCTCTTTGCCATAAGTCTTGCGATGAGATTGGTGAGGCAGGGAGTATATAAAGATGCTTACGATTATAATAAAAAACCGGCCATAGTTCTTCAGGTGAATTCGTACGATGATGCTGTGGAAAAGAGAGATGCGCTTCTTGCAAAGTACAAGTCTATAAATTATGTTTCGGAAAGTATAGACAGTTATCCGGTTCCATCGGAAGCAGTTTTAAATGTAATCGAAGAAACAGCCAGAGGATATGCTGATATAGAGATATTAAGCTTTGATGCCGAAGCGGGGCTTATAACATTTTCCGCTAAAGCGGATAATGTAAATGATATATATAAATATATCGATAAGCTTTTGGCTGAAGATATATTTATGTCGGTAGAGCATACAGGCTATACGCTCGATGAAAGAGAGGTAATTTACGACATCCATGTAACCTGTACTCTTGCCGAAGCTGCGGGAAGGGAGGAGAAATAGCATGAAATCAAATATGTCAAACAGAGATAAAACTCTCCTTACCGTAATGTTTATCATTGTAATAGTGGTGAGTATAGGATATTGGGGGATTCGTCCTCAATTAAAAGCGTATGTTGGCTTGCAGGAAAAAATCGAGAAAGAAGTCTATACAAAGAAGCTTAATCAGCAGAAGATAACTAATCTCGGTTTTGTCGAGGAGTCTGTAAATGATTATGAAAAGAAAATCAACGATAGAAAGGATGAATTCTTTCCGGTTATGACCAGTTCCGAAGTGGACAGGATGATGACGGAGATGGCTCTGGATGAGAAGCTTGATATATATGATCTGTCCTTCAGAATGCCTTCGAAGCCCACTGAAAGGCTTGCATATAGGAATTCCGAGCTGTATAAAGTGCAACAGCAACAGATAAAGGATTATAACAAATCGATCGATGAACTGGAAGAAGATGACGAGGATGACTCGGATGATGATTCTGACAGTAAAGATGATAAAAAAAGTAAGGATAGCAAAAAAACTGCAACGGATATTACTGACCAGGTGTTCCCGGATGAAGAAGGATACCAGCCAAATACAGATATTTATGCTGTACCTGTTACTATTACGGTTGGCGGAGATTTAAAGAATCTTGAAGCCTTTCTGGATTCTGTAATGAGTATAGATAAGAGGTATCTTCTTACAAGCTATGCATGGGGCGAATATCGAGAAATAATCAGATACGATGCAGATGGAAGGATCATTTCCGCAAAGGAAGCAACCGGAAATGAAACCGAAGCAAAGATTAAAAATACTGAGGATGGAGTCAAGGTAGAAATCGTTACTAAAAAATCGCTTACGGTAAGTCTTGAGCTTTATATGTGCGATATGTCCATCATAACGGCGTCCGAGACTGATGCTGAAAGCACTTTAGAAACAGATGAATGATACAGTTGACTTATAATAGAGATTAATGATCGGAAGGACTTCATATCATGGAGATGAGATCAAATAAAAACATAAGAATAGGTGATGTCCTAAAGGAATTCGGTTATGTAACCGATGCTGATATTGAGTCGGCTATTGCCTATCAGAAGGAACATGAAGGAGTAAGACTCGGTGGTGCCCTTATAGAGATGGGCATAATAACCGAGAAACAGATGCTTGAAGCACTCGGACGAAGACTTCAGTATGATGTGGTTAATATCTCGGATCTTACCGTTGATATTGATGCTGTCGAGCTTATACCTCAGCCCATGGCTGAAAAGTATTGCATGATGGCATATCACCAAGAGGATGGCATAATGTTCCTCCTCACTAATGATCCCTTGAATTTCTATGGAATAGAGGATATTCGTCAGGTAGCCGGTATGGACATCAAGGTTGTCCTTGCTGAAAAACAGCCTCTTGAAAATGCTATACAGTATTATTACTCCGAGGTTTCGGCGAAGAAAGCAGCCGATAAGGCTACAAAATCAAACTTTGCCGAAGATGAGGTTCTTGAGGTTAATGTTGAGGATGCAGATGATGATACACCTATCATCAACCTTCTCAACTCTCTGGTTGTAAGAGCGTATAATTCGAATGTTTCCGATATACATATCGAGCCCTTTGAGAAGTTCACTCAGGTTCGTATGCGTATGGATGGCGTTATCGTAGATTTCCTTACGCTTCCCAAAAATATTCACAAC
>CACYCJ010000235.1 GCA_902772925.1 uncultured Lachnospiraceae bacterium | reverse complement strand
TGATAGTTGAAGCAGGCCGGTTTATTGCTTTTTTAAATCCGGGCCAGGGCTTGAAAGGCCGAAAAGCAATAATTGATAGTTAAAGCAGGCCGGTTTATTGCTTTTCATCCTCAGGCCGAGTCTTGAATATCGGAAAAGATTGTATCGGCAGAGACATATAAAAGATAGTGATATAGCATTATAAAAGATAATGATATAATATCGGGAGTAATTATATGGAGCGCTATGCTATAGTAAATGTACCTGTGATGACGATTTATACACCGATTTCCGAGAAGCCTTCCGGTTCCGGTGATGATTCTTTTTACGGAAAAGAAGATTTTAACGAAAAAAACTTCCTTCCGGTGGACGAGGAGCTTTTCGGAAATGTCGTAAAGGTACTTGAGAAAAAAACGGATATCGCATATATTATGACATCATGCGGTTTCTTCGGATGGGTAGATAAAACTGAACTGATTTATTTTGACGAATGCCCTGCATATGAGCTTTCCGATATCGAAGATTATTTTGCGCTTTCACCTCTTATGATAAATGCTCATCATGCGGATATACTTACGATCCCCGATGTAATGTCATGCACGCTCATAACTCCTACCTTGGGAGCGCTTGTCATTCCCGTGCCTGATGACAATAAAACCGGTTTTACAAAGGTGCTACTTCCCGATGGAAGGTGCGGCTTTGTCAGATCACTCTTCACGGAAAAGCCCAAATTCGGATACGGATATCTGAAGGCTGATACAGAAAAAATGCTTAATGCATTTAACCTCCATGACAGAACTCAGTCCGGTGGAGATCCGGATTTTCACCTTTCGGAAATACTTGATAAATATTATGATGGCGATGAGACATTGTTCAGAAATACTCTCACCCGGAATGCACTCTCCTTCACGGATGTTCAATACAGGTGGGCGGGAAGATCGCCCGAGGGTATCGACTGCTCCGGTCTGATGCAGCTTGCTTACCTTCATGCCGGAATCTTCATCAACAGAAATTCTCTTATCAAGGATGGTTTTCCCATTATCAGACTTTCCGATATAACAGACGGAAAAGAAATTGTAAAGCTTGCAAGAGAGGGAAGAATTCTTCCCGGTGACATTTTATACTTTACGGGGCATGTAGCAATGTACCTCGGAGACGGCCTTTTCGTTCATGCAACAGGCCATAAAAGCTACAGCCGCGTAACGACAAACAGCCTTTATGAAGAGAATCCCCTTTACAGGGCAGACCTCATCGATCTGCTCTATTGCTTCGGAGGCGTGCGAATGGCCAAATCATAAAGGCCACTGAACATAATTCACAGTGAATCTGATTCGAAACACCACTAATTCGGTTAATTCAATTCTCACCTGAAATGCATTAACCGCTGATAATATCGGAGGAAAAACTCTTGGATAATATAAGCACCACATCCAAAACAATAAATCCCAAATCTGATCTTAGCGGTACAGTACCCGCTATAGCATCCAAATCTCATGCACACAGGCTTCTTATAGCCGCTGCACTGTCCGAAAATGAGACCGACATCATTCTCAACACCACTTCAAAGGATATCGAGGCAACAACTGACTGTCTCATATCACTCGGGGCAGAGATCACAAAAACTGATACCGGTCTTCATGTTGTACCTATCAATAAATCATCAAAGAACTCCGATCCGCTGATGCGTGATATTGCTGTCGACGACAACGGATCCTCTACATTGTTATCCGATAAAGATCATACAAATGAAAATGCCGTTAAAGCTCTCGACGCAGGTGAAAGCGGTTCAACGCTACGCTTTATACTCCCCGTCATAGCTGCACTGGGCGAAAGTGCTTCAATCACAACTCACGGACGCCTTACCGAAAGACCTCTGTCACCTTTATATGAAGAACTTGAGAAACACGGCATTACTCTTTCACCTATGGGTAAAAGTCCTTTGGATATTTCCGGAAAAATGTCCGGAGGAAGCTTTATTATTCCCGGAAACATTTCCTCTCAGTATATTACCGGGCTTCTTTTTGCGCTTCCGCTTCTTGATACCGACAGCACGCTTACAGTAACCGGAAAGCTGGAGTCGCGCCCTTATGTGGATATTACACTTGATGTACTTAAGGAGTTCGGAATAATCATCAATGAGGAAACTATCTCAGCCGGTTCAGCAAAAACTGACTGCGATTCTTCTTCTGATATCACTATGACTAAAACTATATTCAATATTCCCGGCAGTCAAACCTATACATCAGCCGGTTCCTACACGGTAGAAGGTGACTGGTCAAATGCCGCATTTTTCCTTGCTGCGGGCGCGATTTCGACAAGCGCTGACGGTGTGACCGTAAGCGGGCTGAAGCCCTCATCACTTCAGGGCGACAAGGAGATAATCCCCATACTTTCACGCTTCGGGGCCTCTGTCCGTTTTGAAGCGATTAAGCAGGTAGATCCTTCTGATAACGAAAAAAAAGGAACCGGCCTTTATAATGTGACCGTTTCCCGTAATGTTTTAAGTGGTGTAGATATTGATGCGGCTGATATACCGGATCTCGTTCCGATACTTTCAGCAGTTGCCGCTGTTTCAGAGGGCACAACCCGTATCAGCCATATTGAAAGGCTTCGTATCAAGGAAAGCGACCGAGTTGCTACGGTAATCGAAACCCTGACCAATCTCGGAGCCGATATACACGAAGAAAACAATTCGCTCATCATAAACGGAAAACCGTCCTTAACCGGAGGAACCGTCGATTCCCATAACGACCACCGCATCGCCATGACAGCCGCGGTTCTGAGTATA
>CACYCJ010000234.1 GCA_902772925.1 uncultured Lachnospiraceae bacterium | reverse complement strand
TTCTTCGGATGATTACTATGAGCGTGTTACCTTTCATCCGGATTACTCATATGCAAATTTTGTGGGTACATATAAACCTGTCATGAAAGCAATAATGGATTATAGTATATCAGGCGATAAAGCTGAAATACTTTCCACATTAATAGATAAGAATAAGACGGCCCAGGAAAAATACAATCTGTTGTATGAAAAATTCAGAGGAGATAGCCTGACAAGACTTCCGATTCTGTTAGGGTTATATACAGATGAGATGTTTAAAACCAAAAAGTTAGATGGATCGGAGACAACTGGTGACAATAGTGTCGAACGTAATCATGGAAGAGCAATCAGACCATACGTAAATCTGTTCACTGATACTCTTGAGTCAAAGGAAATAGCATATGAGTATGTTCCCGGTCCTTTTATGAGAGTATTAGTTAAGGCATTAAAGAGTGCTATGACAGACTCTC
Source organism: uncultured Lachnospiraceae bacterium (assembly GCA_902772925.1). Taxonomy (GTDB): domain Bacteria; phylum Bacillota; class Clostridia; order Lachnospirales; family Lachnospiraceae; genus Eubacterium_Q. The sequence goes on along the minus strand of CACYCJ010000234.1, from coordinate 2,937 downwards.
CAAGAAATTATCTGCTAATTATTGAGGAAATTAACAGAGCTAATGTGGCAGCTGTATTCGGAGATGTTTTTCAATTGCTGGATAGGAATGAAAGCAATATTAGTGAATACGAAATAGCTACTTCATCTGATATGCGTGCATACTTGGCAACTGAGTTGGGCGTAGACGAAAGCCAGGTTGGGACAATAAGAATTCCTGACAATATGTATATTTGGGCAACTATGAACAGTGCAGATCAGGGAGTATTCCCAATGGATACAGCATTTAAACGTAGATGGGATTTTACATATATTGGGATTGATGATGCAGAAGCTGATATGAGTACATTCATAAGAGACAGGCAGTTCGTGTTTGGTAAAGGAGATTATGCAAGGCTTGTTACTTGGAATGAGATTCGCAGGGCAATTAACAATGAATTATCTTCAGAAGCATATAACATTAATGAAGACAAATTATTGGGACCATACTTTATTTCGAAAACGCTATTAGAAGGACCTAAAGAAGGGTTTTTTAAGGCTTTTAAAAACAAAGTGCTTATGTATTTATTTGAGGATGCGGTTAAGCAAAGAAAGAAAACATTTTTCGAAAATTGTAAGCAAGATACAAAAGGAATTACATATTCTGAAATAATCAAATTGTTTGATATAAAGGGTGTATACATTTTCCCGGATTCTGTTTCAGAGCAGTTTTTAACGAAGCCGCAGGAGGAGGTTAATGCATGATATCAGAGTTTGTCCGTGAACAGAAGAGATATACAAGAGATAATCTGAAAGCAATTCTTCACTGTTCCAATGCTGATATTGTGCGCATAATTAAGAGGCTAAAAGAATATGGAGTATTAAAAAAAGTAAAAAACTCAAAAGAGCAGCTTGATATGTCAGATCTTATTGATCAAGATATTGAAATCAGCGACGAGGATGAAGCTCCAAGCAATTTTTTGTACGTTTTTACTTTCGTTGGAATAATTATTATTGAAGGTCGTGTATTAAAATGCTATCCAAAATACTTGTTATCAAATGACTCACCAACATGTGAACTAAAGCAGATAATAAAAGTTCTACAGCATTACAATTCAAAAGAACAGATAATACATATGTATAATGAAGGAGGCAAGACCTCTACATTTAATAGAATTGCTGTTATTGTTTTTTTGCTAAATGACTATTTTGAGAATGGACTATACACAAACACCCAAGATGTAGTTGAAACAAATGGAAGTGGAGACATTCTGTGGGAGAGAACAATCAACAGTACAATTCCAATTATTATGCATAACCGGCCTTACTATGTTGAGCTTCAGACAAAGAGGCAGGCTAACGATACTAATGATTATTTTATGAGGCTGCACAAGCATTTACTAACTGCTTGCAGCAGAGAGTTGTACAATGCGGATCTGCTGGAATTGCTGGATATTACAGGTGTAGAACTTTCAAAAGAAAACTTAGATGATCTAGGGGAAGTGGAGGACATCCTTTATCGAATAGAAAAAGAATTGAATGTTCAGTTTAATACTCGTAAGCAAAATGTATTAAAAACAATGGCTGCATTGATATCTAATAGGGCTTCCTTTGATGCTGCAGATAGTTTCAGTATGTTTGGTACTAATAGTTTTAACATGGTATGGGAAAATGCATGCGCTGAGATACTAGATAATCAACTCTATACACGTCTTTTAGATTTAGAGCTACCTGGAAATCTTATCATACCAGATTCTATGTCCTGTAAACCAACTGATGAGTTAATAGATATTATTGATAAACCTAAGTGGATTGGTCATAGATTTGATCATTCAACATTTGAAAAAGAGGCTGGTGATACTCTGATTCCGGATTTGATTTCTGTTCTCTGCTTAAATGGGGAATATGCTTTTATCATTTTTGATGCGAAGTATTATGTGATGCAACTAGATGAGAAAAAGCCTCTTCGCGGCCAACCTGGAGTAAACGATGTTACTAAACAGTATTTATATCAGTTGGCTTATAGAGATTTCGTGAAAGAGAATAGCATTAAAGTTGTGAAGAACTGTTTTCTTATGCCAACCGAGGAAGACTCCATAATTGAGAAGGGAACCGTTAAGATGGGCATGTTAGGCAGTCTTCAGCTGGAAGATATACAGATTAGACAGTTGCCAGCAAAAACTGTATTCAAATACTATTTGGAATCAAAACGAATGAATATCGTTAATTTGAATCTATGAGTGAGCGAAATACAATGTATAGTTCATTGGCTGGATTGATGAAGAAAAACATAAAGAGCAGTATTAGTTAATCATCATACATTCCAATATTATTTCATACACTTTCATGTTTGCAATTACGGCAGAAAGAACATTGTCAGAAAAATGCTTCTGGACAAATACCATGAGGTTGAGGGCTGCCCAGTTATGGATAATCGTCTTGATATAGATCGAAAATACTATAACACACTGGATATAGAAGGCTTCTCACAAATGATGAAGGATCCTTCATTTTGTTATAAGTTTTATTGGCTGGAAGCAATCGTTAAGCTTATATCAGCGGGTGTTACCGAAACCACGTTTGACGCTATCATAGATGAGATGATTGCAAATGCCTGGTATTCAGTCCGAGAGTTCCATATTCATCTTAGTGGTGTTCAAACCAACGGAGAAGTAAGAGATGGACTCGAACGGGCAATTCTGCTACTTACAAAACTAAGTGATCTGCCTGCGAATGCTTCTCAAGTTGAAATAAAGAATGAGATCAAAAACTATAATAACGATCTGAAAGTATACAAAGAGCAGTTAACCAATATGGTTCCCTACCGTGCACTCTCAGGTTTTTTTGCAAGAAGTGGGGATGCAGTTGACTGGGGCAGTACTGTCAGATTAACTGCTTATATAAAGCAATTCAGTGAGCACCAGATCCTCCTGCCATATACATTTGGAGAGAGCAGTAGACTGAAGAAGCAGGTTTATTT
>CACYCJ010000233.1 GCA_902772925.1 uncultured Lachnospiraceae bacterium | reverse complement strand
GGGGCAAAGATGCGTTTCATCTGCTCTTCGCTCATGCCTGTGCCGGAATCCTGCACCTTGATGGTTAGAGTGTTGTCCCTATAGTCCACGCTGATGTTAACAGAGCCTTTCTTAGTGAACTTGATGGCATTCGACATGAGGTTACTGCCTATCTGGATAATGCGCTTGCGGTCACCCATTACTACAGTATCATTGCCTGTAAACGCTCCTTCTATCACAATGTCCTTAACCGTTGCCAATGGCTCATACTCTGCCATAAGGGTACGAAGCACATCTTTCACACGGAAAGGCATCATATCCACTTCGTCCTTGCCTGTGTCAAGACGGTAGTAGCTTAAAAGTGTGTTCAGCAATGTCAGCATTCTGTCCGACGATTGCTTGATGGCCTCTTCATACTGTTTGCATTTATCATCATTGGTGGTTTCCGCTATCAGGTCTGCATAGCCCATGATGGAAGTCAAAGGCGAACGCAGATCGTGACTGACGGTCAGCATCATGTTCTGACGCAAAGCAAGTAGTTCCTTGTTGCGTTTGTCGCTCTGCTCCAAAAGCATCTTATTCCTGTGGCTCCTATTCGCGTCACGATGAAACAGCCAGTAGAACAATACGGCAAGCACAAATGCTGCAAACCCGAACCACATAACCAGATGCAGGGTTTCCCGTTGGTGTGACATGAGATGTGTGGAACCCAACTTGCGCATTTGCGAGTCCTCTTCATTGAACTCACTCGCAAGTTGGGTTATCTTCTCATTGATCAGGCTCTCCTTCCTTACAAGGTCTTCCATATGCTGGAACAGCTGATTGGCACTGCGTTCTTGTGATTGCTGGATGTCCGTTGCTAACGAAGTCAATATTCTGTCCGTCTGCTGTCTGGCACGGTTTAGTGCCTGTTGGTTCTCAGCCTCGGTCTTGGCATTGGCTTTCTTCTTGCTCTTAAGCCAACCAAACATGCCAGCGGTCTTGTGACGGTTCTCTTTCAGATTCTCGCTTACCTCATCTGTCAGTTGCTGGTTGGCACGGTTTGCCTGACGGATAATCTGCGGCATCTTCTCTTGCATCAGTCCGCTAACGTCTCTTAGTTGTTCCAGATCCTGATGGATGGCAAGCAGATAGCCTTTCTTCTCGCTGACGAGTTGCTTGATTTCCCTCACACGGCGCACCTGTGCCGTGTCGGGTATCGTCCGTATCATGGAGTCGAGCGTCATCATGATGCACTTTTCCTTCTTTTCGTATGCCGCAATTCTTGTGCTGTCCCAGATTGCAGCCTGTCCGCCTAACTGCGTCAGATCGAACAGTTGCAGGAATGCGCCTTCTGAGAGAGTGCGACGGTCTATATTCTCCCTATATTTCGCACTGTTCTCTTCAAGTGTTCCGCTTTTACATACAACTACGATAGAGGCAATGATAAAGACGGCTATGAGCGAGACATAGCCGCCCATTATTTTCAAACGCAAAAGCGTAAAAGAATCTTTATTACTCATTCAATCTTTTTACCTTTATTATATACTACTCCCAATTTTGGGAGTGCAAAGGTAATCATTTTTGGGGGAAATTCGTTTCTTTCTTTGTTCAAAAGCCATAATTTCAGGCATTATTTGAGAAATGACAATCAAGAAGAGCCACTATTAAGGAAACAGAAACATCAAAGACCCAAGTTTTGCATAAAAGCACAAAAACCATGAAATGTTATATATAAGGTGAAAAACAAGCATTTATCACCTTATATCGACATATTAGAATCGGATACTAAAATTTGGCATTTAACTTAACCTTTTACACACATCTAAAATAGAAGTAATAACATCGAAGGAATAACACACATCTTTTATTTTCATCATAGGAATCTTGTCTATCTTATTTCTATTTTCATCATACACTCTCAATTCAACATCAGTCCCCGTTGCTAACTTCTTTACATAATCTTTTATTCCTATAATCATTTGAACCATAGGAATAAGCTCATTAAAGGATTCATGGGACATACATATTAAGTGAATGTCTTTCAAGATTTCTTTACTAGAACCTAAAATTAAATTGATTATTGTTGTATAGTTAAGAGGAAATATTTGAGAGGTCTGCCCATCATAGGCATATGAGATTAGAAATCTCCATTTCGAAATATAACGAAGGTGAAAATTTCCTTTATGGCAAAAGGTACAGTTAACTCCATAGCGATTAGAAATCAGATACTTAATAGCAGTTGGGCTATATAACGTAATTCCTCCACAGTTAGGGCAAACCACTAGTGTCCACTAAAAAATAGCGGAGATGTTTGTAAATTACTTAAATATAGAGTTTTAGAGCAGAAAATTGACGGTGACGATTT
>CACYCJ010000232.1 GCA_902772925.1 uncultured Lachnospiraceae bacterium | reverse complement strand
TGCTGAACTTGAGCAAGAGTTTTCTTATCACTCATCTGTTAAACCGCCAAATACTTTCGCGAATATATCTTCTGAATCCTCATCACCCTTAAATTCACGACGCTTAGCAGAATACTGTCTCATATAATCATCGTACATCTTTGAGTATTTATTTTTAATTCCTAACATTTTTGCTAAATGTCCAAGGAAAAATACGCTGATATATTTTCCAATACCATCTACGTCCGCTAATTCGGGATCAGGATCTGGTATAGGCCTTGTTTCCTCAAACTTCTGTATTAGCTGTCCAAACGATTCGATGCCACTAGTAATATCCGTCTTGGTTTGTCTGGGCGTAATATTACCAGTTTCCATTAGTTTCTGTAGGGTGGCAGTCAATTTATCAGTAGGCTCACCGTTAAGCCTTGCTTTATGTAGTTCAAGTTGAGTGAATGCTATATTTTTATACACTTCTTCCTGAGCTTTAGTATTACATTCATTACGTTCACACCAATCCGAATATTCCTTCTCAAGAAAATTAAGATCAGGTAATGAATACTCAGCACCGAAATGTTCTTTTGCCAATTTAAAAAATTCGGAATTCTCATCAAACGTTTCCTCTACTGGACGTTCCTCATAACTTCCGAATTTACTGTCTTTCCATTTCTTCCCCCTGTATTGAGGAAGGCTTTGTACTTGTGTAATGTAAGATGCGAAAGGAGACTGATACGCTTTCTTGTTACCGGGGTCATCCTTCTGTGCCTCAATACCTCTAACACAATCACTATATTTATCATCATAATAAGGTTTGTCCATGAGTTCAAGAACTTTCATGACACGCTCCTTAGTTTCATTAGGCGGATCATTTTCTCGCTTGCGTCCTTCAACCATCATCTGAACGCACTCTTTGCAGATCGGAAAATAACCGGCCTTAAAACGATCATCTTTATAAAAGCCTGTATGCTGACCGGTATTACGTTTCCATTGATCACACTTTGGACAGTACATAATATCGCAATCAAGCATCTTGTTATATGTATCGGCAAACTTGCTGTATATCCTACGCATATCAGCGACGCCGATTTTCTTATTGTCGCCATCAATAGGCGCATATTGTAAGTTTGTCGCCATTTTTTCTCCTTTTAATCAAATATCTCCAGTGCCATAAGACACTGGAGATATTACATTTAATTTAATCATTCATTTGATTCGGGATCTACAGGAACCTGCTTCTCCCAATACTCTCTCATTTCTGTTCCGCCATGCTCATTAATAAGCATTACGCAGAATCCATCGAGAGTTTCTGAAATATAATCTGATGCAAGTACTGAGTGATAGTTACTTGCTGCAGCATCCCTTGTGTCGAATGCCGTTATAGAGCAAGGCGTTAATTCACCCTGTCTCTGAATTGAAATTACAAAATATCTCATATTGTCTCCTTTTAAGAAACATCCGTTACTGTTACAGTAGCTCGTCCAGCACAAGTTCCATCCCACCATTCTCCACCGGGATTATACCAAACATAGAATCGTAATTGTGTAGTATCAGCTAGGCCAGTTAATGTCACTGTATAGTTTCTAGATACACTATGCCCCTGATCATCTCTATTAGAAGTAACATTAAAATTATTGTTTGCTGATACTTTGCAAACCTCGTCAACAAAGAATTGAAATACGTAAAAATTTGTATAGACATATCCGGTGCCACGAGCGTATGTATCGCCATGGACGTTTAATGTCAAAGTGTCTATTCCATCGGTATCTATAGTTATAGTTTGATTTTGTTGGCTACCTGATTGAGCTCCAGAAAATCTATAATCGTACAGAACAGTTCCTACTGGAATATTACCACCGGATGAACCTATAGGACATTTTAACCAAGCCATAAATATCCCTCCTATCAGACATTCGTAACTCTTAATCTGAAACTTGTATCTACAGAAAGAGCTTTAAATGTCAATACAGCCTGACCAGCGGTTACTGCTATATTCTTTATAGCAATTGTATCACCAGTCGAATTAGAAGAGAATGGCTCAATT
>CACYCJ010000231.1 GCA_902772925.1 uncultured Lachnospiraceae bacterium | reverse complement strand
ATCACTGCGAGAAGCTGTGAACTCGAAGCTTTTCAAGTCCCTGATCGAGGATGGACTTTTGGAAGATGATCATAAAGGCGGCTGTATTCTTTTTGAAAAAAGGGATCGTGTGATTGACTATCGACGGCGGTGCATCGACCGGAAAGAAATTTAAAAATGTAAAATGAAATTAATGAGGTACTTGGGGGCATCCGATGGATGCCCCTCAGACTGTAGACAAAGTCAGGGGCAGTTCCACTGTCGCACTATTACCTACTCAACCGTTCAATGAGTCGGAAAAGCAATAATTTCAGGAAAAAATGGACCAAATTATTGCTTTTTGTGTTTCGCCAAGCGTTGTAAAACCCTGAAAAGCAATAATTATAGGTAAAAACGGGCCGGATTATTGCTTTTTCATCCTCGGACCGAGTCATGAAAATCGGAAAAGCAATAAATGATAGGTGAAACAGGCCGGATTATTGCTTTTTCATCTTCAGAGCAAGTCTTGAAAGTTGGAAAAGCAATAAATGATAGGTGAAACAGGCCGGATTATTGCTTTTTCATTTTCAGAGCAAGTCTTGAAAGTTGGAAAAGCAATAAATGATAGGTGAAACAGGCCGGATTATTGCTTTTCATCCTCAGTTCGAGTCTTGAGGTCAGAAAAGAAGGTGTTAACAGAGATATATAAAAAGAGATATATAAAAGCTGTTGTGTTATACAACAATCGGCTTTGTCTACAGAATGTAGGGACATCTGCAAGGAGTCCCCTTTTTTTAACGGTAAGAGACGTCCGTAAGGTGTCTCTTTTTTAAACGGACAGCTTGAATTAAATCGGGGAATGAGCAATAATTATTACAATAACTGTAGTGAAAACAACTGTAGTAAATAGCAGATAACTCAGATTGGAGGGTATACCGGATGAAACTGATGCATTTAGGAGATCTGCATTTAGGCAGATCGCTGGCTGATTTTGACCTGACAGAGGATCAGGAATACATGCTGGACCGGCTCCTTGAAATAGCAAAAGAGCAGGAAGTCGACGCAGTACTTATCGCCGGGGATGTATATGATAAGGCTGTTCCGAGCGAGGCGGCAACGAGAATGCTGGATTATTTCCTGAGCAGACTTGCCGAAAGTGGTATCTATGTATATATGATAAGCGGAAATCATGATTCAGATGAAAGACTGAATTACGGGAGTAATCTTTTCGAGTCAAATCACATTTTCATCTCTGCAAAGTATGACGGCAGCCTTTACAAGCAGACCTTGAAAAAGGGCAGGGAAGAAGCGGATATTTATCTGCTGCCGTTTGTTAAAGCATCACAGGTACGGCATTTCCTGCCGGATGAAAAGATAGAAACATACGATGATGCGGTACGCGCAATCCTTGATAATGCGGATATTGATAAGTCAAGGAATAATGTGCTTGTGGCGCATCAATTTGTGATGGGGAAAAGTGACCCCGCACTTTCAGGTTCGGAGGGACTCGGGACACAGAGCGTGGGAACGGTAGAGAAGATCGGGTATGACTGCTTCGATGCATTTGATTATGTGGCGCTCGGACACATTCATTCACCGCAGCAGGTGGGACGAAAAGAAGTCCGGTACTGCGGTTCACCGCTCAAATACTCGCTCAGTGAAGTAAATAATGATAAATCCGTAACTATAATCACCATAGGCGGTAAAGGTGAGACTGATATAGAGCTTTTACCGCTCAGACCGATGAGGGATATGCGGCACATTAAAGGGAAAATAAAAGATCTGCTTGATAAGAAAAATGTAACTGCGCCGGAGGACTTTATCTATGCAACGCTTACGGATGAGGAGATCATAATCGATGCGATAGGCATTTTCCGGCAGGTTTATCCAAATACTATAAGGATAGATTATGACAATTCGCATTCGAGAGAAATAGAGAGGTCAGATATATCGGAGCCGACCGACAACAGAACCTTTGACGAGCTGATTAGTGACTTTTACAGACAGATATACGGATGTGATATAAGCGAAGAAGAAATGGCAGTAATGAAAGCGGTAGCCGGAGAGGCAGGTGTTATATGAAACCTATTAAACTTATTATGAGCGCATTCGGACCATACGCAGGGGAGATGCCTGCGATAGATTTTACTCAGTTTGAGGATAAGGGGCTGTTTCTCATATCCGGTGACACGGGAGCGGGTAAGACGACCATATTTGATGCAATCTGCTTTGCTCTTTACGGCGAGGCAAGCGGAAAATACAGAGGTACCAAGAACCTGAGAAGCGAGTATGCGGATGAATCCGTAAAAAGCTATGTCGATTTTTATTTTTCGCATCAGGGAAAGGATTATCATATCTACAGAGAGCCGTCCTATGAACGGATCAACAGAAACGGGAAGCTGACGGAGGAAAAGGAAAAGGTTATATTCTATTATCCCGACGGAATGACGGCAGAGGGTCTCAGAAATGTGGATGGCACGGATAAGGAAGAGGGCATAGTACGGGAGCTGCTTCATATCGATTCAAAACAGTTTATGCAGATAGCAATGATCGCACAGGGAGAATTCTGGAATCTTCTGAATGCAAAGACGGAGGAGAGGACCAAGATACTTCGTACCATTTTCCGGACAAACGGATACAACAATATTGAATTCCGTTTAAAGGACCGTATGGATGACAGCTATAAGCAAAGAGTAAAAATCGAAGACAGTATAGTTCAGTATTTTTCGGATGTTTCGGCGGCAGAGGATGATGAAGCAGCCGAAGGATTGTCAGAGCTTCAGAGAAGGGTAAAAGGAGCAGGACGCATTTGGCTTCTTGAAGAGATCATTGAAATGATAAGTAATGTGATCGATTCCGATAAAGAAAGATCAGAGGTGGCGGACTCGGAGCTGAAGGCTGCCGAAAAGGAATGCGACAAAAGTAAAGAAGCTCTTGCAATAGCCGAGACCAATAATGCATTCATCACAAGGTATGAGGAGCTTAAGATAAAGGAAAAGGAACTGAAGGATAAGAAGCAGGAGATTGACGAGAAGGAAGCGCTGCTGAAAAGACAGAAGACTGCATCGAGGGAAGTAAATCCGGTTTATCTGTCGTGGAAGGAAAAAGAAGCTTCCGTAAAGGAAACAGAATCGCATATAGAAGAAAAGAAAAAAGATGTAAGAGCGGCAACGGAAAAAGCGGAGGAAGCAAGGAAAGCAGCAGAGGACGCAAAGAAAAAGAAACCGGAAGCGGAAAAGCTTCAGAAGCTGATAGATAAAATTGAAGAAGAGGAAAAGAAGTATAAGCAGAGAGACGAGCTGACCGGGGAATTGCTGAAGCTTAAAACAGCTGAGGAAGGCTTCGCAGGTGAAGAGAAGGCATTGGCTGAAAGAGAGGCATCACTTAAAAATGAGATTACGACTCTCAAGGAAACTGTAAAAGCTCTGAAGGATACGCCTGAAAAACTGTCGAAGCTTAAGTCACTCGGCGAAAAATATCAGGACCTGTCAGGAATGGTTGACTCCATCATAAAGACCCGGATACCTGAAAGAGAGAAGAAAAAGAAGGATCTGGAGACTAAGCAGAAAGCCTTCAAAGACGCATTTGAGGCATATGAAAAAGCCAATAAAGAAAGGCTTACGGCTGAGAAAATCCTTGATAACTGCCGTGCCGGAATACTCGCCAAAGGACTTGAGGAAGGACAGAAATGTCCCGTTTGCGGTTCGGAGCATCATCCCGTTCTTGCCGTGATGCCGAGCGAAGCAATCACCGAAGAGGATTTCAAGGCTCTGAAGGCCAAGGAGGATACGCTTCAGTCAAAGAAGTCCGTTGCAAATACGGCAGCGGAATCCGCAAAGACTGCACTTGCAGAATACGAGGATCGGCTGAGGGTTGATATTCTTGACTGCCTGGAGGATAAACTGCTTGATATCAAGCTTTCCGATGATAATTTGGATGAATTGATAAATGCATTAAAAGAAGCTCGTCAGATCATAAATGACAGGATAAAAGAAAATACAATTCAGCAGAATTCTTTGGAGAAGGACAGTATCATTTTGGCCGAGTCCGAAAAAAATCTTGATAATGCCCAAGGTCAGAAAACCGAAGCACTGAACCGGGATAAGGATGAATTTACAAGAAGGAAGCAGAATACCGAGAAGGAAAAAGCGGAGAAGGAAGCCGTTCTGAAAACTCTGGAAAAGCTGAGCTTTGACAGCTGGGGAACTGCGAAGTCCGAGAGGGATAAAGCAGAGCTAAAGAAAAAGAGTATCCTGGATAAGATTGACAGCGCGGATGAGGCAGGCAAAGCGGCAGACAAAAAACTCACATCGGAAAAATCTGCTTTAGAAACTCTGGAAAAGACACTCACGAAGGAGAACAAAGAGGAAGAGGAAAAGAGGCAGAGGCTTGAAGCTGCCGTAAAGAAAAATGCCTTCGTATCAGTCAATGATATGCTCGGATTTGTCCTTTCGGAAGAGAAACTCACAGAGGCAGATGATGAGATAAACAGCTATAAGCAGGAGGTCAATACAAATAAAAAACAGCTGGAGGCTGCCGGAAAGGATGCCGAAGGCAGGACAATTATCGATGTTGAGTCATTGAAGGAAAAATGTAAATTACAGCAGGAAGAAGTGACGAAAAAAAGAGAGAAGTCCAACGAGATAAAGAACAGGCTCAGTGATAATAAAGATAAGCTTGAAAAGATAGCATCCCGGGAAAGCGAGTTGGAAAAAGCCAGAAAAGAAAACGATATCTGCAAAAGGCTGTACGAGCTTGTAAGGGGTACGACAGGAAAAGGAAAGATCACATTGGAGCAATACATTCAGGCAACTTATTTTGACGGGATCATTGCAGCGGCAAACAGGAGACTCCTTCCTATGAGTGATAATCAGTATGAGCTGTACCGCCAGGAGGATTCACTCGGTAAAAAGAGCAGTACCTTCCTTGATCTTGAGGTTCTCGATAACTTTACGGGGCACAGAAGACCTGTCGGAAATCTGTCGGGCGGGGAGAGCTTTAAGGCGTCCCTCAGTCTCGCGCTCGGTCTGTCCGATACTGTTTCGATGAATCTCGGCGGCATTCAGATGGACGCATTGTTTGTCGATGAAGGCTTCGGAACATTGGACCGTAAGTCCATTGAAAATGCGATGGATATACTTATCAATCTGTCCGGCACCAGCAAGCTTGTGGGAATAATCAGCCATAGGGAAGAGCTGGTGGAAAATATTCCTCAGCAGATTCAAGTCAAGAAAACAAAGGAAGGAAGCAGCTACACCATAGAGACAGGAATGTAGCCCGTCTTATAAACCGCGGTAGACGGTTTTGCTTATGTATGTTATCATTCAGTATTAAATACGTGAAGCGGGAACACGGGTTATGATTGGTCAATAATAAATATGTGAAGCAGGACCAAGGGTTATGATTGATCAATAATAACCCACAGACTTGCCCGTGGGAGCAGCCGGAATTATTAGGGTATAGATTGTTTGGAGTTAAGATGAAACATTATCTTTCATCAGCAGAGTCGGAAGGAAAAAATAATGGGCGGTGTTAAGTTAACAAGGGTAACACTAATACATTATCTGAAGCTGATATATCGAAGCGTTTTTTTCATAATCGCAGCGGTATGGTACATAAAGGAAAAAATCGGTCATCATGAAGTGACCTTGGAAAGTATTACGAGCGGAAAGGGCGTTATTTTCTTAAGGATAATCTGGGCAGTCTTTATAATCGAAATGATGTTTAGGTTCATTCCGAACAAGCTGGAAAGTCCCGGAACTCAGAAGGTTTTCCGAAAGAATTATGTTCCTACAGGAAAAAGAAGACATGTGATCCAGGATAATAATGCTGCAGCTATAGCAGCGCTTGCCTGGCTGATCCCTAACGGATTGATCGGAGCCCTTTATTTAGCGGGAATATTCGATCAAGGGACGATGATGATGTTCTGCCTCGGATATTCGATTTGTGATCTGATATGCGCACTCTTTTATTGTCCGTTCCAGATGTGGCTTTTAAAAAACAAATGCTGCAGCACCTGCAGGATATATAACTGGGATTTTCCGATGATGTTTACACCGCTTTTTTTCGTCCCCGGTTTTTACACATGGTCTCTTCTTTTGATAGCGATCGTACTTCTTGTAAGATGGGAAGTTACCTACTGGAAGCATCCGGAACGATTTTCGAGAAATACCAATGCATATCTTAAATGTGCAAACTGCAACGAAAAGCAATGCATTCACAAGAGAAGGATTCATGAAATAAGTAACGGAATTATCCCGATCATGGATAAACCGGCCGGTGGTAGGCCGGCTATCGGTAAAAACGACATAGGCAGGCCGGGAATAGGTAAAAACAGCCGTAGATAGACCCGCCATTGGTAAAAACGACATAGATAGGCCGGGAATATGTAAGAACAGCCGTTGGTGAACTCGGTCGTATAGAAAGTAAATCAAATCATTTAAAAAACAGCCTTCCCCGTTTTTCAACAGGAAAGGCTGTATATTTTTGAAATACTATTTTAATTTCCAAGCCAGGTCGTTTAAGAAGAGCTGTTCTTCTATTGCTTCGGCTGTGCTGTCCTTTGAAATGTGGATGAACTCGATATCCATCATTCTTGCCCAGTCCTTCATCTGTTCGGCTGTGACATCGTAGCTGAGAACGGTGTGATGAGCTCCGCCTGCCGCAATCCAGCATTCAACTCCGGTAACAAGGTCGGGAAGGGCTTTCCACATTACTCTTGCAACAGGAAGATTGGGCATGGGCAGGATCGGTTTAACTGCTTCGATATCCTGTACGATAAGACGAAGTCTGCCGCCCATATCAATGAGGCTGACAACAATCGCATTTCCTTCATGACCTTCGAAAACAAGTCTTGCAGGTGCCTTTCTGTCTCCGATTCCCAAGGGATGAACCTCGATACGGGGACGGCCGGCAGCAACACTGGGGCAGACCTCAAGCATATGAGCGCCGAGGCTGTAGCTCGCATCGGGATCAAGATTATAGGTGTAGTCCTCCATGAATGCGGTTCCGCCGGTCTGACCTTCGCTCATCGCTTTTAAGATGGCGGTCATAGCGGCAACCTTCCAATCACCCTCACCGCCGTAGCCGTAGCCCTGAGCCATCAGATGCTGGCTGGCAATTCCGGGAAGCTGTTTCATTCCGTAAAGATCCTGGAATGTGTTTGAGAATGCCATGCAGCCCTCAGCATCGAGCATCTTTTTCATTGCAATCTCTTCTCTGGCCTGATAACGAACGGTCTCGATATCATCGGTGGCCATTTCATATTCGGTCTGATAGGTTTCCATCAAAGCGTCAATTTCTTCATCAGTGACAGCATCCATTGTCTCCACAAGCTTACCTACAGGCCAGGTGTTTACCTGCCACCCGAGCTTGATCTGAGTTTCTACCTTGTCGCCTTCCGTAACGGCAACCTCACGCATATTGTCTCCGAAACGCATTACCTTTAATGAGCGGGAGAACATTACTCCGACAGCGGAGCGCATCCAGCTTCCTATCCTGAGCTGCACATCCTCATCCTGCCAGTAGCCTGCGATTACCTTTCTCGGCATACGAAGCCTTGCGGCAATAAAGCCGTGTTCACGGTCTCCGTGAGCGGCCTGGTTCAGATTCATAAAGTCCATATCGATCTCTTCATTCGGGATGGAACGGTTATACTGTGTAGCAAAGTGGCAGTACGGCTTCTGAAGATCGGTAAAACCGTTGATCCACATTTTGCTGGGGCTGAAGGTGTGGCACCAGGTTATGATTCCCGCGCAGCGAGTGTCAAAATTAGCCTCGCGGATCAGATCCGTTACCTCACGGTTTGTTTTTATCGTAGCCTTATATACCAGTTTGCAGGGAAGATTTCCCGACGCATTTAACTTATCAGTCATTTCCTGAGCTCTTTCGGCAACCGTCTCAAGAACCTCCGGACCATATAAAAACTGTGATCCGACAACAAACCAGAATTCATAATCTTTAAGCATTCCCCAATACCTCCTCATAGATAAAATAATATCGAGCCGCCATATCGGCGTTAGTTTCGAGCCGCCATATCGGCGCTACCTTCTTAATTGTAACATTAAAGAATGCAATTAACAATAGCGGGGTGGAATGCGCACCCCGGGCTCTTCAATAATCCCGTAATATATGATAAAATGCTGGAGGCTTTGAAAAAAATCGAAGAGATCCCGGAGGTCAGTTACAGAGGAAGCTTCGAGAGCATGGAGAAACCGGATTAACTGCCGCTCATCGATATCAGCTCATCCTTATCAACGGCCGGACTGTACAGATAACCTTGATAGAGGAGGCATCCGATCTGTTCGAGTGCTTCCTTTTGTTCGTTAGTCTCGACGAATTCGGCAAGAACCTTGAAGTCCAGCGACTTTGAAAGGTACACGATGGAATTGATTATCTCCTTTGTGCGGTCATTTGTAAGGATTGATCTAGTCAGATTTCCGTCAAGCTTCACGAGATCAAACTGGTTGTGCTGCAGATATTGAAGCGAGGTATGACCCATGCTGAAATCATCAAGAGCAAATGTGTAGCCGAATGATTTGATCTTCTTTATCAGCTCGCCTGTTTCCTCCGTAGTAACAAGCTCGGTTTCCTCCGTAATCTCGATGCAGACATTCCCGGGCTTAAGATCATAACGCTTAGCAAGTGACTCAAGGAAGGTCAGGAACCTCTTGTCATAAAGCGTTGTAACGGTGACATTTACACTGAGCTTGAAAATATCGCCGTAGCATTTCCTGAAGTCAGCAGAGTCGCTGACGGATTTTTCTATTATATAAGTCTCGAGCCTGTAAAGCTCATTTCTTTCTTTCGCAAGGTGAACGACGAGAGGCGGATAAACGATTCCGTATCTCTTGTGATTCCATCTGAGGAGCGATTCCGCACCGATGCATTTTCCCGTATTGTCATACTGAGGCTGGTACTTGATGATAAGCGGGCTTTCGAGCGCTTCGGGAGATGCGTCAAGTGAAGCGGAAGCAATAGAATCCTGCAGATCGGTGGCGAGAAGCTTGGCAAGCCTTCCGGCGTTGCCCTCGCATTCCGTAAGAACAACCTCCTCCAGGGTCTCCTCACTGTTTTTGAGAATGCCCACTAGCTCATTCATTGCAGAAGATAATTCATCAATGGATTTCTTTTCGCACATTATCACAAAGGGCGCATAGCAGCCGATCGAGATCAGAATGTTAAGAAGCTGCACAATGACTCCCTTTACGGAACCGGTTGCGAGATAACCGCTGAGAATAGCAGGCGTCGTCCAGGTGACCGTACTTGTAACCTCCGGCACAAAGCCGACCTTTGTGAGAATAAATGCGCAGGTATAGCAAAGCATCGGGGCTACGATGAACGGGATTATCATAAGAGGGTTGTAAATAACCGGAAATCCGAAAACCATCAGCTCGCCGATATTAAAAATACCGGGAATAAATGCGACGCGCGACAGTCTTTTCGTAGAGCTCTTTTTACCGAAAATGAGCATGGCAAAAAGAAGTCCGATGGTGCAGCCTGTTCCGCCCATATTGACAAATGTGTCTATGAAGCTTTTTGATACGATCTGACCGGGAATGATGGTCGTAAACAGATCCTCCGCAACCTGATTCAGAACATTATTGCCGTGAACTCCGAACCACCACATGAAGCTTGCCAGGTCAACGAATACAAGTCCGCTGAAGTAGGAGCGCTGCATGGAAGCGAAGATCGCATCAGTCGCATTCATGAAAAGATGCTGAATACTCTGCACATGAAAGCAGACCGTGATAAGATAATTAACCACTGCGAAGCATACTATCACGGCGAAAAAGGGTAGTATGACAAGAAGCGCGGCATTGAAGACGGAATCCGCTCCGTCAACATATATCGCTCTTTTTGTTCTAAAGAAAGTTTCAAATTTTCGGAAAAGGACCGAGCCGATGATGCCCGCAAGGAGAGCACTGAAAACACCCTGTCCGCTGAGAAGGGAAAAATCCGGCTCGCCTGTGAAGAATCCGAGAATGATAAAGAAGCCCGTCAGGCAGCTGAGCAGACTGCCGAACCTGAACATCAGCCGCTGACCTTCTTCGAGCTGATTGATGTAGCTGAAGTTCAGAGCGATGGTCAGATAAACAGCAAGAACACCAATGGTTGTCTGCTGCAGAATGCTGATAATGCTTCGGAGAGTGCCTCCGAGAAAAGTATCTATGAAATCCTGATATGCCTGAAACGGAAAGCTGTTTAGAAGAACCGTGATACTTCCGATAAATAGAATGGGGAGAACCATCGCAAGACCGGTTTTTATCATGGTGGCGAGGAAGGATAATTTTTTCGTTATCTGAGCTTTCATATCACATAGAGTCCTTTGCCTGAGATTACATTGGGATGTACATTAATATGTACTTTTATATTGTTTTGAATATATATCTTCAATATATCACATTCTTCAAAATCTTCAATAGCGGGAGCAAAATAGGGGGAGCTCAATAGCGGGGGGCTGGTGATCAAATACCATGAGAAGCAATAATACCCCCGGCTAACAGGAGGAATTATTGCTTTTTTAATTTGGCTAAAAATGCTTCAGGAATGAAAAGCAATAATTTACATTGGGTACAGGGTTGATTATTGCTTTTCTCCTGTCGATTACCTATGTTCGAAAATGAAAAGCAATAATATGCATTGAATGCAGGGTTGATTATTGCTTTTGTTCTGTAGCTTACCTTTGTTCGGGAGTGAAAAGCAATAATATACATTGAGTACAGGGTTGATTATTGCTTTTCCTCTGTAGCTTACCTTCATTCGGAAATGAAAAGCAATAAAGTGACAGGAATCTGAGTCGGATTATTGCTTTTCGCTTTTAAACCTTTATATTTGGCTTTTCAGCCAGATTAATGGTACAATAAATGTCAGTGATTCACAGATAAGTTGGTGGGAACAGACCCGCCGCCGGCCGATAGGATGAAAGGAACGACTTGAATAATGACGGATTTAAAGTTGAATGTGACTCGCGGAGGTGCGACCATGCTGTATGCCACAGCTTCACGCGACTTTTGTGTTCGGTATTATCTTCGATTGGATGATGTGATAGATCCGGACATTTTGCGGAAGGCTGTCTCAAATACGGCAAAGAGGTTTCCGTATTTTTCCGTGACGCGCAAGAAAAACGAAAAGGAATTTTACTACGAAGAGAATCATCTTCCGATTGCGGTGATAAATACCGATAAAAGAATTACGCTTTGCTCGGAGGAGACGAATTATCATATCTGGGCTGTCTGTTATTATGATGACAATCTGTTTGTTGATTTTTATCACGGCAGATCAGACGGGACAGGAATGTATTACCTGACGGCAACGCTTTTATATTACTATTTTCACGAGCAGTACGGACTCGAGGACAGTACGGGAATCAGGACATTGGATGACCCGATAACAGAGGAAGAAACACATGATCCCATAGAGGATCTTCCTATTATCGATCTTAGCACCGTCAAGATACCGCCCAAGACTTCGTCTTTAAGGCTTATGGAAGAGTCAGGATTTGAAATGCTTCCGGAGATAGGGAAGTTCTTTAAGATCAAGATTCCGGAAGAAAAGTTCTTTTCCTTTTCAAAAACAAACGGTGCAAGTCCCGGCGTTATGCTTTGCGTGCTTATGGCAAGGTCGGTCGGAAGACTTCACTCCGACAATCTGAATCCGATTAAAAACTTTTATGTTGCGAATGCGCGGCCGATGCTCAATGCAAAGGAAACCTTTCATAATTGCATTCACACAGTGGTGCTGCATTATGATGATAAGGTGCGGAATATGCCGCTGGACAAGCAATGCGCCGTATTTCGCGAAAGCACCATGAAGCAGATAGATGAGGAAAAGGTCAGGCATGATATGACTCTTGAGGGATCATTGTCAAAGCTTGTGATGGACATTCCGGATCTGGCCGGGAAGGAGAAGTTTGCGATACATTCCGTTGAGAGCAGTTTTTCCGCCGCAACCTTCGTAGTGAGCTATGTCGGAAGATGGAAGCAGACACAGCTTGGTGAGCATGTCAGAGAATTCTGGATACAGTCGCCGCCGGGGTTTGAACCACTGCTTGAAGTTACGGCCATTAACGGATATTTCTTCGTCTCATTTTTGCAGTGCTTTAAGGAATCAAAATATTATGACGCATTTCTGGAGGAGCTTGGGGCAAATGGGATAGAGTATGAAGAGTGCGGAAATGAGCCCGTGCTTACGGCCGGGATCGTGAAGTGAAAATGCATCTGTACATATGCCGGGATCGTGAAGTGAAAATGCATCTGTACATGCGCCGGAATCGTGAAGTGAAAATGCAGATTTGTTTGGGAGGAAATTGAAAAATGAAATCAGTACTTTGTTATGGGGATTCAAATACATACGGATTCGATCCGTCTACCGGATTTCGATACGCCGAAAATGTCAGGTGGACCGGTCGCCTT
>CACYCJ010000230.1 GCA_902772925.1 uncultured Lachnospiraceae bacterium | reverse complement strand
GCAAGGCCGAGTGCTTGAGGAGCTTTATAGTAACGCTTACATATATACGTTACCAAGCGACTTGGAAGGCATGCCGTTGAGCCTGCTGGAAGCTATGAGCTATGGAAACTGCTGCTTGGTGTCTGACATTCCCGAGTGTGCAGAGGTTATTGAGGATAAGGCAGTTGTTTTCCCGAAGGGAAACGTAGAGGAACTGAGAAAAACACTGCAGGGGTTATTGGACGAGCCTGACAAGGTTCAGAAATACAAGTGTGAGGCAGCGGACTTCATCTGTCAGAAATACAACTGGGATGATGTTGTTGAGCGGACGCTGGAGATTTATAGAGGATAATGAATAGATGAAAGTATTAATGGTCAATAAGTTCCTGTATCAGAATGGCGGATCAGAGACATATATTTTTAAACTTGGTGACCATTTAAAATCTACAGGCCATGAAGTGCAGTATTTCGGAATGGAACACGAGGGGCGAATTGTCGGTAATCGTGTAAATGCTTATACCTCCGATATGGACTTTCATGGTGGCAGCAAATTATCCAAGCTTACGTATCCGATCAAGACTATATATTCCTCTGAAGCACGTAAGCAGATTCGCAAAGTACTTGTGGACTTCCAGCCTGACGTGATTCATCTGAACAACTTCACATATCAGCTCACTCCGTCAATCATACTTGAGACTGTCAAGTGGAGAAAAGAAACTCAGCACCCTTGCCGGATTATCTTTACCGCCCATGACTACAACCTGGTTTGTCCGAATCATATGCTCAATAACCCGAATACCAGGGAGAACTGTGAAAAGTGCTTGGGCGGACGTTTCATGAACTGTACGAAGGGCAAGTGCATCCACGGATCTATCGCAAAGAGCGCAGTAGGAATGATGGAAGGATACTATTGGAAACTGAGGGGAACATATAAGTATATCGATGCTGTAGTCTGCTGCTCAGAGTTTATGAAGACGAAGATGGACACAAATCCGCTATTTGCCGGAAAAACCATCACTCTTCATAATTTTATTGATAAGGTCGAGTGGAAAGATATCGAAAAGAAGGATTATGTTCTCTACTTTGGGCGTTTTTCAGAAGAAAAGGGTATCGGCACTTTGATCGATGTGTGTAAGAGCTTGCCTGATATCCGTTTTATCTTTGCGGGAACTGGACCGCTTGAAGACAAAATTAAGGGTGTTACGAATATTAAGAATGTTGGCTTTAAGACAGGCGTTGAGCTTGAAATGCTTATTCGTGAAGCTCGGTTCTCTATTTATCCATCAGAGTGGTACGAGAACTGCCCGTTCTCTGTGATGGAAAGCCAGATGTATGGTACCCCGGTTCTCGGCGCAGATATCGGTGGAATACCTGAATTGATTCGGGTAGGTAGGACAGGTGAATTGTTTAAGTCAGGCGATAAAGCTGATCTGAAGAAGAAAATTCTGGAGCTGTGGACTGATCAAGCGAAGACTGAGGAATACAGTCGAAACTGTAAGGATATCAGCTTCGATGATATAGATATTTATTATAAAAAGATTATGAAAATATATAGTGGTAAACAGGTCGTGGATAAAAAAGGAGATACTCGAATGGCAACAAAAGCAGGTGGAGAGAAAAAATTAAACGGCACAGTGATCGTAACATACCGCTGCAATGCTCGTTGCTCAATGTGCAATCGCTATAAGGCTCCATCGAAGCCTGAAGAAGAACTGAGCATTGATACGATAAAGAAACTGCCGAAAATGTACTTCACGAACATTACTGGCGGCGAACCTTTTATCCGTACTGATCTTCCGGATATTGTTCGAGAACTGTACAAGAAGTCTGATCGTATTGTTATTTCTACAAATGGCTTCTTTACTGATCGAATTGTAGCTCTCGCAAAGGAGTTCCCGCAGATCGGTATCCGTATCTCCATCGAAGGACTGGAGAAGACCAACAATGAGATTCGTGGCCTTGAGAATGGCTACCAACGAGGATATCAGACACTGAAAACATTACGCGAGATGGGTATGAAGGATGTCGGCTTTGGCATGACAGTCCAGGATAAGAATGCTCCTGATCTCGTGCCGCTATATGATATCTCTGATGAGATGGGCATGGAGTTTGCTACGGCATCCCTGCATAACAGCTTCTACTTTGTAGAGGCCAAGAACATTAT
>CACYCJ010000229.1 GCA_902772925.1 uncultured Lachnospiraceae bacterium | reverse complement strand
ACATACCAGATGGGCTACACACGGAGGAGTAACAGATACAAATGCGCATCCGCATAAAAGCGGTAAGGTTGCGCTTATTCATAACGGAATTATTGAAAATTACAGAGAGCTTATAACAGAGTATGCTCTCAAGGAAAAGCTTGTTTCGGAAACTGACACCGAGGTTGTGGCAGCACTTCTGGATAAGCTTTATGAAGGAGATCCCATTGCGGCCATCAGAAAAGCAGTGAAAAAGATTGAAGGCTCATTTGCACTTTGCATTATGTTTGAGGATGTGCCGAATGTAATCTACTGCGTAAGAAATGTAAGCCCGATGATAGCAGCGGAATTTGAAGGCGGCTCTATCATAGCTTCCGATCTTACGGCAGTCATTAATTATTCGAAGAAATATTTTGTAGTACCCGAATATCATATCCTTACGGTCGGCAGAGACGGAATCAAGGTTGAGGATATGAAGGGGAATGAGGTTAAGCCGGATTATCTTACCGTTAATTGGGACATTGATTCGGCCAAGAAGGGCGGATATCCTTACTTCATGCTTAAGGAGATACACGAACAGCCCGAAGCACTCGACAGGACGGTTACACCCAGAGTCAAGGACGGACTTCCCGATTTTACGGAGGACGGAATTGAGGATGAGATTTTTGCAAGCATTGAAAGTGTTACTGTCATTGCCTGCGGAACAGCAATGCATGCCGGACTTGTCGGAAAAAGTATCATTGAGAAAAAGCTTCGTATGCCTGTTACCGTTGAGATAGCATCCGAATTCAGATACAAGGATCCGCTTATAGACGAAAAAACTCTGACAATCGTACTCTCACAGTCGGGGGAGACAATCGATACTCTTGAAGCCCTGAGACTTGCAAAAAGAAAGGGTTCGAAAACTCTTTCCATCGTAAATGTCAAGGGGTCGACCATAGCCAGAGAAAGTGACAGAGTTCTTTATACACACGCCGGTCCCGAGATAGCGGTTGCAAGTACAAAGGCATATACGGTTCAGATATCCGCAATGTACCTTATTGCCGCAAAGCTGGGACTTGTAAAGGGACTTCTTTCCGAAGAGCAGGCAGGAAGCATTATAAAAGGACTTCAGAATTCGGGAGAGGTAATAAGGAAGACACTCGAGCTTTCCAATGAGGTAGCGGCAATATCCCAGAAGATTAAAAATTCAACGGATCTCTTCTACATAGGAAGGGGAATTGATTATACAATGAGTCTCGAGGCTTCACTTAAGCTTAAGGAGATTTCATATATTCATGCCGAGGCATATGCAGCGGGAGAGCTGAAGCACGGAACAATAGCCCTTATTTCGGAGAATGTTCCGGTGATCGCGATAGCAACGGAAAAAAGCGTATACAGTAAGGTAATCTCAAATATCAGAGAGGTTAAATCCAGAGGAGCATATGTTGTTCTTATAAGTCATGACGAAAAGATAGATGATAAGACAGTATGCGACGATCAGATAAGGCTTCCCGAGGCAGATGAGGACATGGATGTATTTGCAATAGCCGTAGTGCTTCAGCTTATTGCATATTATACCTCGGATGCAAAGGGACTCGATGTGGATAAACCCAGAAATCTTGCAAAATCCGTTACAGTGGAGTAATCATTTAATGAGTGATCAAAATAAAGCAGTAGTATTTGATATGGACGGAACGCTGATAGATACCGAGTGTATCTATCAGCGGTTTTGGGTAGAAGCATCGGATAGTCTCGGATATAAGCTGACGAGAGAGCAGCTTTTGCAGCTCAGAAGTCTCGGAACGATATATGCGGAACCCCTGGTTACCGAAATGACAGGTGATCCCGATGCATATATAAGAATTAAGACAAAAAGGGCGGAAATGATGGAGCCCTATATGCAAAGTCATGAGATAGAATTAAAGCCGTTTGTGCGAGAGGCACTTACTATGCTTTCCGATAACGGCTTCAGGCTTGCGGTTGCGACCGGCACGGATGTTGAGCATACTGCCGAATATCTTCGCAGGGCGGGCCTTTTTGACTTTTTCGGCGCCATCATAAGCGCGAGGATGTTTGAAAGAGGAAAGCCCAGCCCGGATGTATATCTCTATGCATGTGAATCGATAGGTGTAAAGCCCGAAAATGCATACGCCATAGAGGATGCTCCGAACGGCATCCGTTCGGCAAAGGCTGCGGGAATGAGAGTTGTTATGGTGCCGGATCTTACAGAGCCGGATGAGGAGCTTATGAAAATACTTGATCATCGGGCAGATAACCTTATGGAAGCGGCAAGGTTCATTACTTCGGAGGACAGTAAGCTATGAAAGTATGTAGAAAATGTAATGCGACTTATGGTGATGAGATCAGATTCTGTACGAACTGCGGTATTCCTCTTGAAGCTGCAGGGGTACAGCAGCAGAGCGGCGGAGGGATGAATTATCCCGTGCCGGTGCAGACATATGCCCGTAACGGCTATTATCAGAACGGCTACGGACAGGGTGGATATGCACAGAACGGCTACGCACAGAACGGTTACGCCCAAAACGGCTACGCGCAAAACGGTTACGGACAGGGCGGCTATGCACAAAACGGCTATGCACAAAACGGCTATGCACAAAGCGGCTATGCACAAAACGGCTACGCACAAGGCGGCTACGCTCAGGGTGGCGGCAGACCGAACGATCAGCATGGACAGAGACAAAAGGTTTATCGCGGAAGCGTAGAGGGAGTGGGAACCAATTCCACATACAATGATAAAACTGCGGCATCTGCTCTCGGCGGACTTACTGCAGCAACGGTAATATGGCTTATAATAGGGATAATGCAGATATTTATCGGAATACTCACATTGGTTTTCGGCTACGGCTTCGGCGTGCTTTTCTGTGCAGGGTGGAACATCGTAAACTCCGCCCGCCAGTTCGGATTTATCAAAAAAATGAAAAAACATGAAATGAGCATTGTTTCCTATGCCGATGCAAACTTTACGATCGCAGTCATATTTATCTTCATAAATCTGATTTTCGGCGGGCTCATCGGTGTTGTTGCTTCCGTAGCTGATGTTATAGCGCTTAACAATATAAGAAGTCACAGAAATGAATTATATTAAATGAGGTGTATGAAAAAATGAGTTTGGTTATTAACGATCTTTCAAAAAAATACGGTGAAAAAACTGTTGTCGATCACATTAGCTTTTCCATGGATAAGCCCGGAGTATATGCGCTTCTCGGCACCAACGGAGCAGGAAAGACAACCTCTATCCGAATGATACTCGGAATGCTGGAGAAGAATACCGGTGAGGTTACATGGAACGGAGCACCCCTTGATTTTGATTCCTGCAACATAGGTTACCTTGCCGAGGAAAGAGGTCTTTATCAGAAATATCCTCTTATCGATCAAATTAAATATTTCGGAGAACTCCGCGGAGTTCCGAAGGACGAAATTGACAGAAAGATAAAGTACTGGTCGGGAAGACTTTTACTGGATGAATATCTTTTCCCTCAGCAGAAAACAGACAAGAAAGGAAGGAAAAAGAAGGCAAAGCCTAAGAATCCGGATCAGCTTTCAAAGGGTAATCAGCAGAAGATACAGTTCCTTATTGCGATGCTTTCGGATCCCGAGCTTCTGGTGCTGGACGAGCCGTTTTCAGGTCTCGATCCCGTAAATACCGATATACTTAAAGAGGTTGTAAGGGAGCAGATTGCTGCAGGAAAATATATAATCATGTCCAGCCATCAGATGGAAGTGGTTGAAGAATTCTGTACGGATATAACCATTCTTTCGCATTCGAAGGCAGTGGTTCAGGGTAATCTTAATGAGATCAAGAAGAACTACGGAAGGATCAATCTAAACCTCAAGTGCGAGCAGGATGTAAGAAGCATTATAGAGAAAAACAGTGTTACCATTCTTTCCGAGAAGGAAAATGAGTACAGCCTCAGAGTGACCGGTGACGAAATGGCCAATAATCTCCTGAAGGATCTTGTTGCGAATAATATCACCATTATCAAATTCGATCTGTCGGAGATATCACTTCATGAGATATTTGTAAAGGCAGTAGGCGGAGATGCGGAATTTGACAGTAATGTCAAATCGGAGAAGACTGTTGATGAAGAGAGAGGTAACCGGGATGAAGAGTAAGGGTAATTCTGCCTTTGACATGACAGGCTTCGGAAAGGTTTTCGGTTTTACGCTCAGAGAAACATTTAAGAATAAAGCTTACAGGACAAGCTTTATAGCAATGGTCGTAGTGATGACCATTATGGGGCCCATGAGCTACCTGGGAGGAAGATCCGGCAGCAAATCCGCAGAGGCTGCCAACAGCCTGAAGCCGGCCTTTGCATCAGAGGAAGATAAAGAAAAAATAAATATTTATCTCGTGAATGATACCGATATCAAATTTGAGACCGGTGAAATTTTCGAGGAAGATGATTTTTATACCGATGATATGTTTAAAGCCGTTGATAAGCTTCCGGAGCTCAGTGATACTGAGGTGGGCTTTGTTTTTACAGAGGAAACTGTTGACGGAAATGATACCTATGTAGTAAAAGGAATTATTTCGGATGATTCTCAGATAATGTCGCTTGAGCTGGACCGTCTTGCCGATAAGCTGCTGTCTGTATTTCAGATTCAGAGGGAAGAACAGGAAAACAGTGAAGAGATCCAAAAATTCATTACGACCGAACTAAGGAAAGGTGAGGTGGACTTGGAACTGGATGAGGATGAATCGGCCGGAAAGCTTCCGAATGAAATAGTAATAGTCGTTACCACGATATATTCATTGGTTGTGCTGATGCTCATTTCACTTACTTCCTCCTACATCATAAGCTCGATAAATGAAGAGAAAAATTCAAAGCTTGTCGAAACGCTTCTTGTAAGCGTTAAACCTATGGCGCTTGTTATGGGTAAGATAGTCGCAATGCTTGTGTATGTAATGCTGATGTTTTTTGCCGGCGGAGTCGGTGCAGGTATTTCGAACACAGTTGTTATGACGCTGTTCCCTATGGATCAGATGAAGGAAGCAGCAACACAGATGGCTTCGAATGTTGCCGTAAGTGATTCCGGTATAAGCGTTTCGGGAGTTACGCTTCCGTTTAATCTGGGAACTATAAATGCAACTACGCTGGTTGTCGGGATAATTGCGGTGCTTGTGAACTTTTTCGTCACATTTTTCATATTTGCAATGCTTGCCGGAATATTCGGAAGCGCCTGTGTAAAGAAGGAAGATGTGGGAAGTGCAAATCTTACGCTGATGATGGTCGCTATGGCAGGTTATTTTGCGGCACTTGCATTCGTAAATATGTCAAATCCCATACTTGATAATGTATTATCGCTAATTCCTTTCGTATCGTCTTTTGTTGCGCCTATATATCTTTTGGCCGGAAGAATAGGGATAGTTGTATATCTTATATCATTCGCTATCCAGGTGGCGTTTGTATTCTTCCTTATCTGGCTTTGCGCCAGGGTTTACAAGAAAATGCTGCTTAACGACAGTGAAAAATTCTCTCTCGGTCTTATTTTCAGGGCAGCAGGAAAGGAGGCGTAGGAAATGTTTAAGAATTTTGATAAGGTTTTTAAATTTTCATTCCACAATATTACAAGCGTTGCCTCTTTTCGAGTGACCACGGTGATCATAGCTGCAGCAATACTTGTTATTCCTTCGGCAATAATGCTCCTTTTATTCCTTAAATCGGATGGAGATTCGAAAGGCTGCGGGGCAAATACCATCTATGTGGTAAATGAGGTCGCTTCTTCAAATACCAAACAGGATTACTCGGTATTTAAAGAGATCGGAGAGGGTGATTATAAGAAAATAGACTACATCGCCGCCGATAGCATAGATGAGGCGCTCGGACTTGCAAACAGTGAAATTGCGGGTATTACCGAGGAAGCCGCTAAAAGCAAGGATAATTGGCCGAAGACGCTTGTAGTTCGTTTCATGGAAGAGGATAATACAATCCTTACGGATATCATTATACCTGCCAATTCTGGGGTATCGAAAAAAGAAGCGGAGAACTTCTTCGACTTTATGGATGATCATACCGAGGAGTTTAAGCTGGCTTTGATTGATATCTCCGAGGAAGCTTATAAAAAGATCAATGTGAAGAGTATGTTCAAAACATATACGGAAACCGGCTATAAAAACGGGATCACCATTGATGAAGATGAGGAAGGCGGCGTAAAGAAGAGCAGCGAAGGAATACTTGACGGACTCAAAATGGCATTTCCTTATATCACGGCAATGTTTATGTATTTCATGATCATCATATACGGCTCCGATATATCGAGGACTATGGTGATGGAGAAGGAATCCAAGCTTATGGATACGATGCTTGTATCGCTCCGTCCCGAGGCTCTTGTGTTCGGAAAGCTTCTTGCCGGTGTTGCGGCAGGCTTTATGCAGCTGGGAATATGGATGGTATCCATTGTCGTCGGAGTGTTTATAGGAAGCAGGATTACCGGGCTTTTAGGATATGCCGAAGATAATCCTATCTCGATTTTCCTGAGACATGCGAGTGAACTCGGGGCATTTTCTGCCGGCGGAATCATTCTCGGTGTTCTGATACTTACGATCGGCTTTATTCTTTATTCGACACTTGCTGCCATAGCAGGCGCTCTTGCCGCAAATGAGGAGGAGCTTTCGAGCCAGACGGTTATCTTTGTACTTCCTCTGGCCTTCAGTCTTATGGCATATATCTATGCCGGAGGATTAAGCGGAGATATGCCGGCATGGCTGTACTATATTCCTTTTACTGCAACGCTGGTCGCTCCCGGAGCAGCGGCTCTCGGAATGATGCCTATGTGGCAGACTATAGTATGCATTGTAATAATGATCGCATTAACAATGGGACTT
>CACYCJ010000228.1 GCA_902772925.1 uncultured Lachnospiraceae bacterium | reverse complement strand
GGCGAGCCCTTTATGGAACTTAGCAGCTTCTGGAATTCCTTGGGGTGCATTTTATCACGGCTGACCTTAAAGGAATATCCCATAGGCTTTATAAAGGTTGTAAGAAAGTCAATCTTTTCAGGTGTAGGCACCTCGTGAACTCTGTATTCAAAAGGTATTTCCTGCCAGTAAAAGTACTCTGCGATAGTCTCATTTGCCATAAGCATAAAATCTTCGATTATACGGGTGGCGTCATTTCGTTCATGTGACTTTATCTCTATGGGGAAATGATTCTCGTCAGTTATAATCTTGGTTTCGGGAAGATTGAAATCAATGCTGCCTCTCTGCTCCCTTTTTCCTCTTAAAATCAGAGAAAGCTTAAGCATAAGATGGAACATCGGTACAAGAGCCTTATATCTTTCCTCTAAAGCCTTATCACCTTCCAGTATTGCTGCAACATCGCTGTAATTCATTCTTTCATTTACATTGATAACACCCTCTGTGACCTCACTTGAGATGAGATTTCCGTCATCATCTATATCACATAGACAGGATAATGTAAGTCTGTCCTCTCCGTGATTAAGCGAACAGATACCGTTGGAAAGCTGATGAGGAAGCATAGGTATTACACTGTCGATAAGATACACGGATGTACCACGCTTTAATGCTTCTTTGTCAAGAGCTGTGCCTTCCTTTACATACTCGGATACATCAGCAATATGCACGCCGAGATGATAAACTCCTTTTTCATAGGTTAATGTGATGGCATCGTCTAGATCCTTTGCATCCTCACCGTCTATGGTCACGGTATCGAGATTTCTGAAATCTCTTCGTCCCCTGATATCCTCTTCGCTTACGGATGAAGGAACCTTCTTTAGTTCATTTTTAACCTCCTCGGGGAAATCTATGGGAATCCCCATGGATAGAGCAACATTCATAATGTCGGTAGAAGGATCATCAATATGACCCAGGATTTCCTCTACCCTTCCCTCCGGAGAAAGACCGTTCCTTCCGTAGCTGTCAATGCTTACCCTTACAAGATTACCGTTAACAGCATTTTTCGAAAGCTCCTTTAATATATGAATATCATATGAACCCTTTTGTGACGGAACCACAAAACCGTTCCTTCCGTGTGAAAAGTAAACTCCTATCACCTCGGAAAGTCCTCTTTCAAGGATTTTTTCGACTACAGCCTCTCTGTTTTTTCCGCTCTGTCTTTTCAAAACCCTGATCAGAACCTTATCCTTTTCGAAAGCACCCTTAGTACTGTCTTCAGATATAAAGAAATCACCGTCGACACCGTCCACGGTTACAAAGCCGAAGCCTTTTTTGTTTGTTCTGAATGTTCCGATCAAAAGATCCGGTCTGGAGCTTATATCAATATTATATTCATTGCTTTTATTATTGTTTTCCATTCTATTCCTTTCAGTAATTCTTCGCAAAAAAAATAAAAGTGCTTTGCGTTAACAAAGCACTTAAGTGATTACATCCATTTGGAACTGAGCAATGCGGCAAATACGAAGAACAGTCCTATGAGAACTGCTGTTACTCTGACAAGTATAACGTCTCTTGACCTGCCTTTGTTTTTATTCCAATAAGATTCAGTACTGCCTGATAATGCATTGGCTGCACTGTTGTCCTTGCCTTCCTGCATAAGGACTACTACTATAAGTGCTAATGAAACTAAGATAAATACTATTGTTACTGCTATCTTCATCAGATTCCTCCCGATAGAAATCATTTACTCAAAAAATCATACTGCATGATAATACCACAAGGGTAAATCAAAAGCAAGCATTATTTTACTGAATTTTTCATAATACTATTTTACAGACGCCGGAATGTATATGTAGTCGCCGGCAATACTGTTCTGCGATTTCTATTTTGCAGCAAACAAGATTTTGAATTTGCACAAAGGCACTCGAAACTCGCCTTCGGCTCAAACAGTCGAGTGCCTTTAGCAAATTCTAAAATCATTGTTTTGGCAAAATGACGAAATCTCCGCAATGTTTTGCAGGCAACTACATATAAATTCAGGCTGCAAATACAAGATGCTATAATTATTAAACATATAACAAATAAATATTTAATAATATTAAGGATATAGTTGAAAATTTTTATAATATTAAGTATAATAGCCTTCGTTGGGCTGATACAGTTTGCTTCATATTTTTATACCATATCATTAGTATCACATTAATAATTTTGATAATTACGCAGATTAATTGAAAGGAAGTCGAAATAAACATCATGTCACACTCAGATAAAATTGATGAAACAGACCTGAAGATACTGACACTCCTTCAGGAAAATGCCAGATATCCGCTTAAGGTACTGGCTGAAAAGGTTAAACTTTCATCTCCCGCAGTTTCGGCCCGTATAGAGAGGTTGGAAAACAGCGGATTCATTGAAGGTTATCATGCAACCTTAAATCACGAGCTTCTCGGATATCATATTGTAGCTTTTATCAATCTGTCACTTGATCCGAAGGAAAAACCCGAGTTTTATCCCTTCATAGAAGATTGTCCCAATGTAGTTGAATGCAGCTGTGTTACCGGAAATTTCAGTATGCTTATGAAGGTATGCTTTGAAAGCACACAGGAGCTTGATTCCTTTATAGGAAAGCTTCAAAAATTCGGAAACACCGAAACACAGATAGTCTTTTCAACAAATGTAAAACCCCGAGGCGTAAAGATCGGAACTAAAAATGAGTGAGGCAAAAAGCCCTCACTCATTTTTTTCTATGACATAATTTCCTTCTACTGAAGCTTATTATAGAATTCGGCAAATGTGGGATCTGAAGCAAGTAAGCTTTCATTATCCTCTTTTACCATGGTATAAAGCTTCTGAACGGATTCCGATTCATCTACCTTTACGACATAATTCTTTGTCTTATTGGGCAATGCGCCGTTATTTATCTTATACTTTCCTGTTTCCTCAACAAGATAGAACTGCATTATATCAAGGGGAGTGCTTTCAACACCGTTTATCTTGATATTAAATACTGCGTAAACTATCTTTTCATTTTTCTCATAACCGTCAACTGTATAGCAAAGAATGTTGGTATAATCGGATATTACCTCTGCCCTTCCTTCGTAAACCGTCATATCGTCAAAGCTTGCGGGCTCTGTTACCAGGGACTTAAGAGTATTCTGATCACAGGTTTTAAGAGCGTTAAAATAGTCCTCAACAAGACCGGTGATTGCGGGATCTTCGGATTTTTCAAAGCCTATCTTGGATGAGCTTCCGAAGTTCTTGGCAAGCTTATCTTTATTTACCACAAGAAGAATAACCGCTATAAGAACAACTGCCGCAAATACCGACCAGATTATGGCAAGCTTCTGAGTTCTCTTCTGCTTTTCAATCCTTCTTCTCTCAGCCTCGGCTCTTTTTCTTATGACCGCATCACGACCGCTCCTGTCATCATAATCATCTCTTCTTCTTTCGGAGCTGTATCTTCTTTCCCTGTTTGCACTGCTGCGGTTGTCTCCTCTTCTGTCATCATACTGTCTTCTGCTTCTTTCTCCACGAGAGTCCCCATCTCTTCTGACGGATGAGCCGTTGCTTCTTCCCGATGAGCTGCGTGAAGATGCCTGTGAAGAGCTTCTGCCTGACTGACCGCTTCTACCCGAAGCACTTCTTTCAGGCTGTCTGCTTCTTGATGATGAACCGTCGCGCCCCGACGACGTTCTGCTTCTGTCTGAGCCTCTATCTGAATTTGACCTGCCTCTGCTTGAGGTCCTGTTATCATCTGTTGCCATCATATTCTCCTTTAACATAATGATTATACGCACCAAAGAGGAATCGAACCTCCGCACATGGCTCCGGAGGCCATTGCTCTATCCACTGAGCTATTGGTGCAAAGTTTATTGTTTAGTTAATTATTTGTTTAGTTTACTTGTTGTTTAGTTTTTTTATATCTTCACTTATTTGTTTCTTAAGATCATCAATACTGTTAAAATGCATTTCTTCTCTGATAAAAGCATTCAGATTGACTCTGATCTTTTTGTCATATATATCTTCATTAAAGTCCGATATATATGTTTCGGCATCAGGCTTATTTTTTCCGTCTATCGTAGGACGGATACCGATATTTGTAATTGCCTTATAGGTAATTCCGTCTATCACCGCCTCGGAGCTGTAAACACCGAAACGCGGAAGCAGCTTATCCTCCGAAGGATAGATATTTGCCGTGGGAAAGCCTATAGTTCTGCCGAGCATATTTCCGTGTCCGACAATACCCGTAAAGCCGTACGCCCTCCCGAGAAATTCCTTTGCAAGGTCAACTTGTCCCTCCGCCAAATAATCTCTGATAAGTGTAGAGCTAACGATCTTACCGCTAACCTTAAGCTTGGGAATATAGATAAGCTTAAAGCCGTAGGCTTTACCGAATTCGCTGAGAGTATTAATATCTCCCTCTCTTCCGGCGCCGAATCTGAAATCCTCACCTACTACCACTACCTTTGCATTATATCTTTTGACTATATATTCTCTGATAAAAGTCTCGCAGCTCATTTCCTTTATATTATCATCAAAAGAAATGATATCAAGATAATCAATGCCGGCTTCGGTAAGAAGATAATTACGCTCCTCTGCCGAAAGGATCATTTTCTTTCCGAAATCAAGGCTCACAACAATGTTATTATAATCCTTATAGTCTGATTTTGCTAACTCTTTTAATAATAATCCGTGACCGAGATGAAAGCCGTCAAACTTTCCTATGGTTATAATGCTGTTTTCCTTTTTACTGCCCTGTCCCAAAAGCTTCATTGTTATCCTAACATTTTATATGCCTTAAAAACATTATCACTGTCGTCATATCGATACAAGGCATATAACTTATCATCCATATATATTCTGATTATTTCATTATCATTTACAGCTATTTCATCGCTTAAGCTTATATCTGTTTTTAAAAGCTTATTTCCGTTTGAAAGAAGCTTATTTGCAAAAGGCTTTATCATTGCGGACGGATATTTCCCAAGCACCCTATCAGTCGGGATAATTATATCTTCAACCCGGCCGCAAAGAGAAGCACTTTGAATTTCATCTAATGTATGCGTGTCGGATAATGTGACCTCATCGACACTGATCCTCTCAAGGGAAGACATCACCGCCTGTGTTCCGAGTGAAATCCCGATATCTCTGCAAAGGCTTCTTATATAGGTTCCCTTTCCGCAATAAACCGTAAAGCTGATATAGGGAAGTGAAATACTTATGTCACATATTTTGTAAATATTTACCTTCCTCGGCTCAAGCTCGATCGTTTCACCTTTTCTTGCATATTCATAAAGCTTTTTTCCGTTTTTCTTGATTGCGGAGTACATAGGTGGAATCTGATCGATGGTGCCCTCAAAGCTGCGAAGCGTACTTGTTATAAGCTCTTGCCCGAGTCCCTTGCAAATGGTCTCATAATTCTTATCTGTTACCAGATTTCCGCTTATATCCTCCGTGTCCGAGGATACACCGAGCAAAAGCTGAGCTCTGTAGGCCTTATCGTGATCCGTAAGGAGCTCGGAAAGCTTAGTTGCATTACCGAGAAGCAACACCAAAACGCCTGTTGCCATGGGATCCAGTGTCCCAGCATGACCTATCTTTTTCTGATGCAGTATCCCACGCATCTTTGCAATAACATCAAAGGATGTAAAGTCTTTTTCTTTATATACGGGAAGTATACCGTCATACATCGCAGTGCCTCCCTTATAATCTGTTATTCTTACTTTTTAAGCTGTTTTCCTACGAGATCTACAACTTCATTAATGATATTGTTGATATTTCCGGTTACATTTGCTCCTGCAGCTCTTATATGTCCGCCGCCGCCGAGTGTTTCGCATATCTCGCATACATTCACATACTCCTTGGAACGGAAGCTGATCTTAAAGGTCTTTTTGTTGATCTGATAAGCAAGAACCGCCACCTCAACACCTTCTGTAAGTCTGAGCTGTTCTACTATGCCTTCGACATCCATGGGTGTTGCTTTAAACTGTTGAAATGTTGTTTTGGGAATGTATCCTATTATAAGCTTTCCGTTATAGTAAAGGACGGATTCCAAAACAGTTTTTGACATAAGAAGATTCTGCTTATAGGTCTTCTTGTAAAATGTGTCATCAATTATCTGAGACGCATTTATACCCTTTTCAAGCAGTAATCCTGCTATTTCCATGGTTTTTCTTGATGTACAGGAATATTTGAATACACCCGTATCATGGACAATACCGAGGTACAGGCAGGAAGCCGTGCTTTCACTTACCTTTTCCATATCCATAAAGTCAGTCAGAACCTCAGCGGTTGATGACGCGTCGGCATCGATATAGCACAGATCACCGAAGCCGGAATTGCTCACATGATGATCTATACATACAGTTGAAATCGAGCTGAGATACATATCCTTGAATTTGCCCATTCTTTCAGGCTCTGATACATCAAGACAGATTCCCAGATCGTAGCATTTTTTTACAGGCTCATGCTTAATCTTTTTAGCACCCTTAAGAATCTTGAAGGGTGCGGGAAAGCCTTCCGTATAAACATCTACCGTCTTGTCAGGATAGTTTTCGATAAGATAATTATATAATGCGAGTACCGAACCTATGCAGTCTCCGTCAGGCTTTTGATGACCGAAGATTGCGATAGTATCGGCAGCCGATATCAGTCTGTTAAGCTTTTTGGATTTATCAGGTATCTCACTCTTGCCCATCTTCATCCTCACTTTCCATGCTTCCGACTATTTCTTCAATCTTCTTGGACATATTTACTCCGTATTCAATAGAATCGTCATAAATGAAACGAAGCTCGGGAGTAGTACGGAGATTAAGGCTTTCCGCAAGCTTATGTCTGATGAAGCCGGATGCATTTTTTAACACCGTCATCGTTTCTTTTTTCTGTGTATCATCTCCGAGAACACTTATATATACCTTGCATTCCTTAAGATCGGGGGTGGCCTCGGCCTTTGTTACAGAGGTCATAAGACCCACTCTGGGATCCTTAACCTCCTCCCTTATTATCTTACTGAGCGCAAATTCTATATCACTGTTCACTCTGGATGCTCT
>CACYCJ010000227.1 GCA_902772925.1 uncultured Lachnospiraceae bacterium | reverse complement strand
TAAGTCAATACAGATAACAAATATTACGGCAGTTTTTATATCTATAATATTCATTTCCTATGTCTTCAGCCGGGAGGAAAATGAGGCTGAGAGCAAGCTTATGAAGTTCAATGACAGGCTGATGGCAGAGGCTGCGACAGATCCGCTTACGGGCCTTTATAACAGAAGGAAGGCAGAGGAGTATCTGAGCGGTCTCGTGAAATCAAAGGAATATGATGCCATAAGTGTTTCAATGGGTGATATAGATTTCTTTAAAAAGGTAAATGATACCTACGGCCATGACGCAGGTGACGAGGTCCTCAAATTCATTGCCGGAGTAATAAAAGAAAAGTGTGGTAATATGGCATTTGTAGCAAGATGGGGAGGCGAAGAATTCCTGATGATTTTTCCCGGTAAGAATGGGGATGAAACACTTATAATCCTCGAAGAACTGAGATTAGAGATCATGAACAGAGCCCTAAGCATAGATGGCCATGAAATCAGCGTTACCATGACATTCGGCCTTACGGAGTATGATTTTGCGGGAGATATGGAACAGACTGTCAAGGAGGCCGATAAGAATCTTTATTACGGCAAGGATAGCGGAAGAAACAAAGTGGTATTTTAAACATTATTGTTTCTTGCATTTATTAAGTGTATGGTGCTATAATGTCGTTTCGTGACGGTGAAATGCTTAATATTATTAAGCAAAGAATATATTATTTTGATGGTATTTAGCACCACAAGGAGTTAAAAAAATGGCTGATATTACAAAGGTAACGGAGATTTACGGCAGTCTGGTTTTTGATTCGGACACAATGAAGGAAAGACTTCCGAAGGATGTCTTTAAGTCTGTTCAGAAAACCGCAAGAATGGGTTCGCATCTGGAGAGGGCTCTTGCCGATATCGTGGCGGCGGCTATGAAGGAATGGGCCATAGAACTGGGAGCAACTCATTATACACACTGGTTCCAGCCTATGACCGGACTTACGGCAGAGAAGCATGACAGCTTTATATCACCGACCGATGATGGAAATGTAATAATGGAATTCTCGGGCAAGGAGCTCATTAAGGGTGAGCCTGATGCATCCTCCTTCCCTTCGGGAGGACTTAGAGCCACATTTGAGGCGCGAGGCTATACGGCATGGGATCCTTCATCCCCGGCATTTATTAAGGACGGAACACTTTACATTCCTACGGCATTCTGTTCATATAAGGGCGAAGCCCTGGACAAGAAAACACCGCTTCTTCGTTCGCAGGAGGCAGTATCAAAGTCAGCAAAGAGGCTTCTGCATCTGATCGGAAGGACGGACATCGCTCATATTGATGTCA
Organism: uncultured Lachnospiraceae bacterium; assembly: GCA_902772925.1. Taxonomy (GTDB): domain Bacteria; phylum Bacillota; class Clostridia; order Lachnospirales; family Lachnospiraceae; genus Eubacterium_Q. Next base: position 19,603 of record CACYCJ010000227.1, on the reverse strand, counting down.
CTGTCGGAGCTGAGCAGGAGTATTTCCTTATAGATAAGGATATGTACAAGAGGCGTAAGGATCTGATGATCTGCGGAAGGACACTTCTCGGGGCACCCGCGCCCAAGGGACAGGAGAAGGAGGATCATTACTTCGGAGTTTTAAAGCCTAAGGTTGCCCAGTTTATGCACGAGCTTGATATGGAGCTCTGGAAGCTTGGAATTCCCGCAAAGACAAAGCATAATGAGGTTGCACCCGCACAGCATGAGCTGGCTCCGCTTTTTGAAACCGCAAATATTGCAGTAGATCATAATCAGCTTACTATGGAGATAATGAAAAAGGTTGCCGATAAATTCGGTTACGCATGTCTCCTTCACGAAAAGCCCTTTGCCGGAATAAACGGTTCCGGAAAGCATGACAACTGGTCACTTTCCACGGATTCAGGTGAAAACCTGCTGGATCCCGGGAAAACACCCGGCGAGAATAAGCAGTTCCTGTTGCTTCTTATGGCAGTGATCGCAGCAGTGGATGATTATCAGGAGCTTATAAGACTTTCGGTAGCCACTGCCGGAAACGATCACAGACTCGGAGGAGATGAAGCACCTCCGGCTATCGTGTCTGTATTCATCGGCGATGAGCTTGCAGGAGTGCTTAAGTCCATAGAAGAGGGCGAGGTTTATGAGGGCGAAGACAAGGTGAGAATGACATGGGCTCACATTCTTCCTCATATCACGATGGATACAACGGACAGAAACCGTACATCGCCGTTTGCATTTACGGGTAATAAATTCGAATTCAGAATGCCCGGCTCGTCACTTTCCATGGCGCAGCCCAATGTAGCGATAAATACCGCAGTGTCCGAGGAGCTGGATCGCATTTATGACAAGCTGAAGGATGTTCCGCTTTCGGAGCAGAGTACAGCAATCGATGCAATACTCAGGAGAATGCTGAGACAGCATAAGAGGATTATTTTCAACGGAAACGGTTACACACAGGAATGGGTAGAAGAAGCAAAGAGAAGGGGACTTCTTAATCTTGCCAGCGTTCCTGACGCAATACCCTATATCAAGTCCGATAAGATAGTCGAGCTGATGGAAAAGCATAAGGTGCTGTCCAAGGAAGAGCTTGAATCCAGGTATGAGATATATCTTGAGAATTACATTAAAGAGATACATATCGAGGCGCTTACACTCTGCGAAATGGTACGAAAGGATATATCATATTCGATAGTAAACTATTCCAGAATAGTTGCACAGGACGCAGCAGGAAAGCTTAAGGTCGATAATACTCTCAAATGTACCTACGAAAAAGATATACTTAAAAGACTGGATGCGGCAGAGGATGGAATCTGCAGCGCGATGGATCAGCTTGATGCAGATATAAAAAAGGCGGAAGCATTATCAGATCCGCTTGAAACCGCAAGATTCTACCGCGATGTGATCCTTGAGGATATGAACAAGGTCAGAGGATTTGTTGACGCGGCAGAGCTTATAATACCCAATGAGTATGTTAACTATCCGACATACGAAGAAATGCTGTTCTCACTCAGATAGTTCCTTTGCACAAAGAATTTATGATTATCAGCCGCCGCACACCTTTCACTACGATCGTGTGCGGCTTTACTTTAAAAAGGTAATGTAAATATGAGAAAGATACTTGTAGTTGAAGATGATAAAGAGATAAGAAAGCTTTTATTTGATTATCTTACGGCGAATGACTGTGAGGTGTCTTTAGCCGGAAACGGAAGGGATGCGACGAGGCTGATCGAGGCAGAAAGCTTTGATGTTATCCTTTTGGATATGATGCTTCCATATAAACCCGGTGATATGATCATTCGTGAGCTTCGTGAGATGAAGGAAGAGAAAAAAAGGAAGACTCCGGTCATTGTTCTTTCGGCAAAAACGATGAAGGATACGAGACTTGAGGTCCTTAAGCTGGGAGCCGATGATTATATCGTGAAGCCCTTTGACCTTGACGAGGTTCTCGTGAGAATAGATGTGCAGCTTAGAAGAAGTGAGGGAGAGTTCAGCAAAGCTTCTTCTGAAGAGGAGGAGCTTGCTTACGGTGATCTTTTGTTCAGCCGAAGGCTCAACTCAGTCACATTTAAGGGTGATAGCATAAAGCTTACTGCAAAGGAAATGCAGCTTTTGGAGCTTTTTCTTAAGAATCCGAAAAGAACCTTCACAAAATCAAATTTATACGAAGCAGTATGGAATGATGTTTATATGTATGATGATAATACCGTAAATGTGCATATGAGCAATCTTCGAAGTAAGCTGAAGAAGGCCACCGGCCGGGATATAATAGACACTGTATGGGGGATCGGTTATAAGCTTCACGCTGAGGATAAGTAATGAAAGTTTTATTATTTACGGTGCCTGTGCTCCTTATAATTATAATAATCCTTCTTGCAAGGATTGCTATCATAAAGGGTAATATCAGGCAGGTCACAAGAGAACTGAAAAAAACCAGAGATGAAAGCTATAACAGACAGCTTCGTGTGAGCCTTCTGGATAAGGATGTTGAGAAGCTGGCTGCGGAGATAAACGGCAATCTGGAATATCAGAATAACCTGAAGCTTGAAACACAAAGGACAAGGCGTCAGCTGGAGCAATCCATTTCGGATATAGCGCACGATCTCAGGACCCCGCTTACTGTAGTAAAGGGGAATCTTCAGATGCTTGATAAAGAGCCTCTTTCCGAAAAGGGCAGATCGTATCTTGATATATCGATAAAAAAAGCTGAAGATCTTAAGGGTATGGTGGATGAATTCTTTGAGCTTTCTCTGCTTGAAAGCAGCGGCAGCAGCCCTGCAGAGCTTTCGAGTATTGATATTGTGGCTTTTCTTGCGCAGTTCATTGTGGAAAATGAGACTCTCATACGAGAAGTGGGTCTTACACCCGAGATTACATTTCCGGAAAAATCAATATTCATTAACGCAAACAGAGAAATGTTAATCAGAGTATTTAACAATCTTATCGGAAATATCCTGAAATACGCAAAAGACGGTTTTTTTCTTATTGTTGAAGAAAAAGCGGATGAAGGAACCGGTAAGAACTTATGTCATATCAGGGTAGGAAATAAAGTTGAAGCCCCGCAGGCCATAGATATCGATCATATCTTTGACAGGACCTACAGGGCTGATAAGACAAGGAGCGCCGGCAGCGCCGGGCTCGGTCTTTATATTGCAAGATTACTGGTTGAAAAACAGAAGGGCAGCATGACTGCAAGTATTGAAAATGACTGTTTAAACTTTGATATATATATTTAATCTCATTCATCGAATACAAGGTCTTCGGTCATCTTCTTAAAATCGTTGTAATAGGTTATGGCAACGACTCTGCCGGAATTATCATTAACGGTGATGGCAAGACATTCATTCGTTGACTTGTTTGCATAATAGTCAACGCTGGAGCTTCCCTGCTCCAGGTCGTTCAAAACATTGAACTTGTCATCGAAACGGAAGGATGTTGTTTTATCAATCTGATAAGCCGGGTCTCCGAGCTTTATTCCGTACATATAATATCTTGAAGTGTCGGTGTTTGTGCCGACTCTTTTTCCATCGACATAGACCAGTGAAAGACCGCTCGCATCTCTTACGGTGACTTTTGATCTGGTATATCTGGGAATCCCGTTTGCCTTGGCGGCGTTTTCTTCAAATGAAATCCCGTATTTTGCTTCAAATTCTGCCTCACTCATCATTATATCCGAGGTGATATCGTATTTGGCGAGGAATTTTTTGTATACCATAAATCCGGCAGCAAGAATGATAATAGCAACTACGGCAAATATTACTACCTTTACTACGGGACTGCTTTTTTCCTTCTCCTTCGGAATATAAGTGCTTTTTACAACATAGGTTGCATTGCTTGCATTATCGGCATAGAACGGATCCGTCATATCTATAAAGCCTTCGCCCATTCCGTTATTTCCCGACGCGGTACCGCCTGATTCCTGTGACTGATCCTTTATATCATCCGGATCTTCTTTCATTTTAAGAGCCATAATAAACCTCCCCCCAAATAATACCTGTAGACAGGATTACAAATATGTTTTAAACTCTGGGATATAGTGTATCATTAAAACAGCGCAGTGTCACGCTAAAAAAAGGAGCCTGAAAAATGACTGATAAGAAAATACGTAATCTGATAATCGCTTCAATAATCGGTATCATTATTTCAACAGCCCTGGTATTAATTCAGGCGGCTTTTGTAAAGAAAGGTGTTGAGTCGAATTTCGTTTCAATAAATAACAAGCTGGGACCGGGAGCGGCTCAGCATGGAGTAAACATATATATATCGGATAGAACCGATGTGCCCGAGGGCGATCTTGTGAAAAGAGAAGGGGCAAAGAAATTGAATGGAGGTCCATTTGAAAACGGCTATAAGCAGATGCAGTGCTACTTGACCAAGCTTGTGTCGGGAATGAATGTGTCGAAGATTAATTCATTGTCGGGAAGAACTGCAGCGATGGATGGTTTCGGTTATTATGATGAAAATCAGGAAAGCATCATGATGGTAAACACATTGATGCTGGTCATGAAGGATGCAGATGATACAAATGCCGAAGTATTTTATACATATCAGGATCCTGTGTTTTCGGAGATAATGCAGGGACTACTTGATAAGTACGGCTCGGACATCGGCGAAGTGGTTTTTGAAATAAACGGAGCATATATTAAGGGTGACGAATTCATTCCTAAAAAGATTGATTATTGCAGGATCGATAGGAATGGCTCAATTTACGATAAAAATTCCATTCAGACAGGCGCAAAGGATATAGATGACATGAAGGCAGACGGATATGAATACTTCGGGATAGAGGACCGGTTTCTTATCGGTGATATAAGTGACAATGGTAACTTTGTGACATATTGCTACGATATACCGGCTGCTCAGAAAAACAGAATGCAGGAAATGCTGAAGGATGTTGTTTCAAACGGACAGTTTAATGAAACGATAAAAGGGAAAAACGGCATTTTTACCGTCGAATACCTTCGCGTCAATAAGATAGATGTTCAGGAGCTTGGAAAAAGTATATATTCCGTGTCGTACAAATACGATAATACTTTATATGAGATCGTTTCATATAAATTCGGTGGCGGTAGGGGATTGTTATACATAGAATTGTATTTTGTGGAAATTTCGGCTATAATGATCACAGCAGTTGTAACAGTACTGATCATAAACAGAATTAAGTATAAAAAGCGTAAAGAAGAGTAGAAAGATATTCGGATACTGAGTGTTGCTGATTTGAGGCGAGACTTGAATGTCAACATACGAGGGTGCGTCCGAAAGGATGCGTCCGCATAAATAAAACCCTGCATCTTTAAAAAAATCTTGCGGACGATTTGATGTACGGGGTTTATTTGAAGGCGCCAACGTCAAGCCAACTACCCTCGTATAGAGATAATTATGTCAGACAGGCATGTCCATAAAAAGGCATGCTTGTTTTTTTGGATATGGTAATGTATACTAACGGCTATACGAGGGTGTGTCCGAAAGGATACGTTCGCATAAATATAACCCTGTGTCATATAAAAAGCTTTGCGAACGGCCTGATGCAAGGGTTATATTTGAAATACTCCGCGGGAATCCGTTTCCCTCGTATGTTAAAAAAACAAGCGTGCCATAAAAGGCATGCTTGTTTTTTTAAAAATGATAATGTATACTAACGGCTATACGAGGGTGTGTCCGAAAGGATGCGTCCGCATAAATAAATCCCTGCATCTTACAAAAGGCCTTGCGGACGGCTTGATGTACGGGGTTTATTTGATCGACCGCCGGTCAGACCGGATCCCTCGTATTATTTTACAAGCAAGCATGTCATATAAAAGCATGCTTGTTTTTTATGCACACGCCCGCCGATAGGTAAATGTTGCCTACCGGCAACCGGCGGGCGGCGCAGCGAGCAGGAGTCGATAAATCTATCCTGCTCGAATATACACGCCCTTTGATAGGTAAATGTTGCCCTTTGATAGGTAAATGTTGCCCTTTGATAGGTAAGTGTTGCCTGCCGGCAACCGGCGGGCAGGGTGCGATCATTAATAAGTACAGGAAAGTGGGGCATAAGCGTGGAAACGATAGCCGAAAGAAAAAAGCAAGCCAAGGCTTACAGAAAAACAACTCACAGGTCTGATCTCGGAATATGGAAAGTTCAGACAAACAGAGAAATAGTTGAAGAACTGATCCGAAAGCAGGAGTCAACCAGGGTTAAACAGCTTCTCCCGATACGACATGAACGAATGTCTGTCAGCCCGTTTACATTTTTCAGAGGAGCGGCGCTTTTGCAGGCGTATGATCTGGCATCAACTCCGAGAACATGCTTCAGGGTACAGGCCTGCGGTGATGCGCATATCGCCAATTTCGGGATATTTGCTTCTCCCGAACGCCGTATACTGTTTGATATAAATGATTTTGACGAGACTTTACCCGCACCCTTTGAGGTTGATGTTAAGCGATTGGTTGCCAGTATAGAGATATGCGGCCGTAACAGAAACTTTTCACAAAATGTCCGTGAAACTGCTGTGCTTGAAGCGATAGCTTTGTACAGGCAGGCTATGAATGAGTTTTCGGATATGGGGAATATTGAGGTGTGGTACAAGCATCTTGATCTTGAGAGCTTAATGAAGACGGATCCTCATTTTGAGGATAAGACACAGAATAGATTTATGAAATCCGCGATAGATAAGGCTCTTGAGAAAAATAACGAAAAAGCCATAAAGAAACTGACCGAGGTGGTTGACGGAAAGCTTCGCATAAAAAGTGATCCGCCGTTAATTGTTCCGATCAGGGAAATGCTGAAGGAAGAAAAGGAATTATTTGATTTCAGGTACAATACAAGAAATGCTCTTGATATCTATAAGGAATCGCTTCCGCTTGAAAGACAGAAGCTGGTAGAACAGTATGAACCCATTGAGCTTGCTCATAAAGTAGTAGGGGTCGGAAGTGTAGGCCAGCAGGCGTGGATACTTGTAATGATGGGACGTGAAAATGCAGATCCGCTTGTTTTACAGATAAAGCAGGCGACACCATCCGTTCTTGAAGACTACTACGGAAAGAGTGTCTTTAAAAAGTGCGGTCGTCGTGTAGTCGAAGGACAGCGTGCCATTCAGACAGCCGGCGATATTATGCTCGGGTGGCTCAGCCTGGATCTTCCCGGCGGTGTCAGAAAAGACTACTATGTAAGGCAGCTTTGGGATTCAAAGGGATCCTTTGATCTGGAAAAGATTACCGAAGAAGGCTTTAAGGGCCTTGCATCAATGTGCGCGTGGACGCTTGCTCATGCTCATGCCAAAACCGGAGACAGACATGCAATCTCCGGATATCTGGGTAAGAATGATAAGTTTGAAAAAACTATGGTAAGCTATGCCGTATCTTATGCAGATCAGAATGAGGCGGATTATGAGATGTTTTTAAAATATTGTAATAAAACCGACAATCGGCTTTGAATGGAAACATTCAGCCGATTTTTTTTCGGAAAAAATAAAAATTTAAGAAAATCTTTATATTTAGTATTTAAAGTAGAATTAAGAAGAATCATTAATGTAAAAAGTTCGCTGAAAAAGAGAGGATCTTGTATTATGTCAGATGTGATCGTTGATGTTAAAAAAATAACTAAGCAATACGGAAAGCAACTTGCGCTTGATAATGTTTCCTTCAAGATAAAAAAGGGCAGTATTGTCGGTCTTATCGGACCGAACGGAGCAGGGAAGACTACCATAATGAAGATAATGGGAGGACTTGTTTTTCCTACATCGGGAGAGCTTGAAATGTATGGCGCTTCCGATGAAAAAGGTCTTAATCACGCCCGCACCCGAATGAGCTTTATGATAGAAACTCCGTATGAAAAAGAAAAGATGACAGCAAGAGAAAATCTTGAAAAACAGAGAATTCAGAAAGGTATTCCGGATAAGCAAAGAGTTGATGAAGTGCTGGAGCTTGTGAATCTGCAGAATACCGGAAAGAAGATAGTAAGGAACTTTTCTCTCGGAATGAGGCAGAGACTCGGACTTGCAAATGCGCTGATGGGTAAGCCGGAGTTTATGGTGCTTGACGAGCCTGTAAACGGTCTCGATCCCGAGGGTATCGTTGAGGTAAGAGAGCTTTTCAGAAAGCTGAATAAGGATGACGGGATCACAATGGTGATTTCTTCACATATCCTGAGTGAGCTTTCACTCCTTTGCACCGATTATATTTTTATAAATGACGGACAGATAAAGGGCACATTTACCGCAGAAGAACTCAGTGCTGCGTGCAGTGAATATTTTCATATTGATACGGATGATAATGAAAGAGCAGCTGCAATCCTTACGAGGGATTTAGGAATTGAAGGCGTGGAGGTTATGGAGGACGGCAGTCTTCGCATATACGAGAGACTGGACGATATCCGGAATATCTCGAAAACCCTTTACGAAAAAGGAGTCATCCCGATCGGACTTTCAAAAAATGAAATCAACCTCGAGGATTACTACATGCGCCTGGTACAGAACCGGCAATGACCATACTATGAGTCGTATGCATGCTGGCATGCAAATACGACCCATAGTATGGTCAAATGTCGAGGGCTTGCCCTCGACATCGCCGAACGGCGGCGAAGAAGAACGGAAAGGAAGCTACACCTATGTTAAATATAATCAGATCACTTAATTACAGTGCAAGGCGTGACACCGTTATCTGGATTACGATATTAACCATGCTGATATTACCGGTATTCATCTTGTTTCTTGCCGGTATTCTTGACGGTGAGTCGTTGCCAAATATAACCCCCAGCATATATTTCGCATCCCGGAATATGGCTACGGTATTTTTCTTCCAATGCTTTGCAATAATGATATTTTCATGCAAGCTGGTTGCGTCAGATGCAGGTGATAAAACGATCAATTACGAATTTTTGGCCGGACACAGCAGAAACAGGATATTCATCGGAAGAATGATAGCCGGAATTATCTGGGGAGCGGGTTTGGTATTTTTGCTTATGATAATTCCGTTCGTTTACTTATATTTACTTTACGGCTGGGGATATGAAACCGATATGGGAAATGTGCTTATCAGATGTGCGCTTGTATTCTTTCCGATACTCAGAATCTGCTCATTATCTATCATGCTTGCATTCGTATCGAGAAGTGCGGGTAAAGGGATTGCGCTCAGTTATGCGATATTTATGATTGTAGTTTTGGTGACAAGCATTTTTCAGGATTTACTTGAAATTAACGTGACATATTCTACGGGAATGACTAATGCGGCATTTCTTCTTGTGTCAGATAATGCAAGGTATGTGATATCAGAAGGAAGAAAGATTCAGTTGTATGATACCGCAGTCACCGGTGAAATGGTCTGGAAGACAATATCGGTATCACTCATTTTTTCAGCTTTATACCTGATAATCGCATATGTTAATTTCAAAAAGAAAGATCGCGATTAATATTGCCATACGGGAGAATAAAAATGAAGAATATTATTAAGTCTATCGGGTACGAAATAATTCGAAGTAAATTTATGATAAGGATATATGTTTTTTTCATCCTGATAATGGGACTTATCGGTATTTTAAATGCCGAAGACAGAACCGATGTAATGCTGGCTGATAATCCCACGATATCCTACTTGTTTCCGATATTCATGGCAGCATTTATTGTAGGGATCATATGCGGAGAGGACTATAAAGATAAGGTCGCAAATTATGAGATTTTATCCGGACATTCAAGAAAGTGCGTCTTTTTTGCGAGAAGTCTTATGGCGATCATTGTTGCGGCACTTGCCTGTACATTTCTTTGCTTTATGCCGCTTATAGCCGGTTGTATCGCCGGAGGATGGGGAAACACATTGGAACTAAGCGATGTTGTGATAAGACAGCTGCTCTTTTTCTTTCCCTTCCTGCGCCTGGCAGCTTTTCTGGTAGTGCTGACATTTCTTATTAAGAGTCCTTATATTATGATGGCTATAGGATTTGTTATCACCATGTCAGTACCTTCTTTGGACAGTTTGTTGACTCATACAAAAAGTCTTTATCTCAGCATTTTCAACTTTGGTTTTCTGACGGATTACAGAGGCTGGAGTATATATAACATTGATCCGAACATTGGAATAGTCAAATATAGTACTTTTGACAGCAGCCTGTCATCAGGACTTATCGTTGGAACAATAATAGTATCACTTGCGATGACCGTATTTTATCTTTTTATGGGCTATGCGCTTTTCAGACGCGATGACCTGCACTGAGCTTTTTACCGGAAAGGAAATGAATATGGATAATATATTTATACTATCGGAAACTGTGCTGATGATAATTCTTTTTATCATAGCAGGCATATCAGAAAAGATTGTTTCGAATAAATGGCGCATTTTATATGCCGCACCCACATTTCTTGCGATTGTTTTCGTAGCGTTTTACGGCTTCAATGTATTTCATACGGGGATTTTTATTGCAGCGGCAGTACAGCTTTTATGTCTTTTTATGTCTGCTAAAAGAAAAAAGAGGTTAATGGCGATAATTTCTTCTGTATTACTTATCGTTTCATTTTTGGTGGTTTCATTTGCGCAGGGCTACCAAAGGATGTATATATATGACGATTTTATCAAAGCCTATGATACGATGAAGGCACATTATGTGCTTACCGAGGAAAAAAAGATAGACTGGAAAAAGCTTTATGATGAGTACGAGCCGCTTTTTAAGGAAGCGGACAGGTCTCAGGATTATATCGAAAATTATAAGCTTTGGCAGCGTTTTACAGGCGAATTCTATGACGGCCATGTGGGATATTCAATGAAAAGCGATGAGCTTGCAAGGAAAGCGCTTTGTGAGTCCTACGGAAATGATTACGGGCTTTCGCTGGCGCGGCTTTCCACAGGGGAATATGTTGCCGTAAATGTAGAGGGATATGATAATTCCTATACCGTAAATGACAAAACACATGATGATTTGGGGCTTTACTCAGTTAAGTATAAATACATGCCGGCTAATGTAGAGAATCTGAGACTTGCCTTGAAAAATGCAGGCATAAAAAACGGGACTGTGATCACGAAATGGAACGGAAGACCGATAGATGAACTGACTTGTGATGTGGATTATTATCTGTATCAGTATCCTGTGAAGGAGAATGAAGAGTTCTATCTTCCGATATATGCTTCAGGAATCGGAAAAGATATGAAGTATGGAGAAACCTTTATTCCGGTTAATGACGAAGCAAACCCTACAGTTGATATAACCTTCAGGGATGACAGCGGAGAAGAAAAAACCGTGTCTGCACCCAATCTCGGAGCATATTTTCCCAGAATGTACGACACATTGAAAAAAATAGATGAAGGGGTAAGTATTACCAATCTCAATTGGGAGAAGATAAATTCTGATACATATATGATCAGAATAAGTGAAATGATTTACGACATGGAAACATATTCGGGGACGGATTTTTCCGAAATGACCGGTAAGCTTCGTGATGAGGTGCTGGCACTTAAGGAAGAGGGTGTTAAAAATATAATCTTTGACCTAAGATCAAACGGTGGCGGAAGCCCTTACTTTGTTGAAGGGATTGTTCAGCTTTTCGCACCTGTCGGAGAGCATATTACTTACTACAGCGCAGTGATCAATCCCGTAAACGCAACATTTGAGAGAAATGCAGAGGGAAAATATAAAATGGGTCAGCCGTCATACTATACGGGAGAAGACCTTTGGGCAGACGGAAAGATCATTCTTCTTGTAAACGCGGTTACTGTCAGTGCCGGAGATGATATGATCTATATGATGGGAGATTTTCCTAATGTAAAGGTTATGGGAGTGACAAGGTCCAACAGCTCCTGTCAGGCAGTTACAGGGGTTGACTTAAGCCTGGGAAGCATCAGCTTTTCCGCTGTACCGAATCTTCTTCCTGACGGTGAGGTGGCGATAGATACATACTCAGATCATATAGGAAGGACGCCCTTTGATGAAAGGATTCCTTTTGATAAAAAACTGATAAGTGCTGTTTTCGACAGGGGAGAGGATTATATCCTGCAGTACGCGGCACAAAGCTTCTGACCATTAACAACCACATTTATTCATAAAGAGATCCATTAAACAGATATTTTGTTTGCGGCATATATAAAAAGTATAGTATAATAACTTTGTATGTATGTTTAATGGGGCATAGTATGAATTGCAAAATGGGGTGGTTGTCATGAATACTATCGATAAAGAAAAATACAATCATTTGTTCATTCAGCTTTGCGATCTGTCCAACAGACCGAATGAATTCAATCGAGATGATTATATAAAATGTCTGGACGATATATGTAATCTGTTTTATGTTACCAAGGGCGTAACCGAGTTTTATACAAATACCAAGTTTGAAGCTGAAGGGAAGGGTGAAATCCTTATTGACAGGGATATCGGAAATGCCGATATAGTTCTCGTGCAAAAAAGGATAGTTCCGGAATCAGGTGTTGTGATCAAGGGTACGCTATATACATCAAATGATTCACCGAAGCTTGATGATGAAGAGCTTGCTATGCTGGATTTGGTCTACAGAATGGTACTCAGCTTTGTGGCAAGGAATCGTCTGCAAAGGACAGTTTACCAATTTGCATATTTCGATGAGGATGGTTACCCGAACCGCCGTGCATTTATGAAATATTTATATACTAAGATCGTCCAAAATGATATGGCCGGTAATACGGGTATATGTTTCAATCTGAAGCATTTTACACTTATTAATCAGGATATCGGGAGGAAAAACGGCGATTATGTAATGAGGGCCTTCTTTAATATTCTTAAGGAGGAGGTAGGTGAAAGCGGTATCGTAAGTCGATTGGGCGGAGATACATTCCTTATCTTTGCTCCTACCGAGAAGAAAGAAAAGCTTCTTGAAATATTCTCGGGAACACTGATCCGATATGATGATAATGACGAGAGTAAGGTGGTGCGTATTTCCGCTCGTGCAGGCGTATACGATGTGACGGAGGAAAGCGGCATTGAGGAACCCGGACAGATGATAGACAAGACTCACCCGGCCGTCCATCTCGCCAAGCAAAGAGGCTATAATGTTGTAGTTTATGATAAAAATATGGAAGAAGCCCGAAACAGAGTGATGAAGGTCAGGAGCGATTTCGCAAGCGGCATTTCTTCCGGAGAGTTTTATGCTTATTATCAGCCGAAGGTTGATGTCGAGAGTGGAAAGGTGGTTGGGGCGGAAGCGCTTTGCAGATGGATTCATAACGGCAGAATGGTAATGCCGATGGAATTCATTCCCGTTCTGGAGATGAATAAGGATATATGCAGGCTTGACTTCCATATGCTGGAAATAGTCTGCAGGGATATCAGAAGATGGATGGATGAGGGCCGGGATGTTCCGAGAATATCCGTAAACCTTTCAAGGAAGCATATGACTGATATGGGGCTGCTTGAAAAGCTCATGGAAATAATCGATAAATATAATGTTCCTCATGAATATATTGAAATAGAGCTTACGGAGACCACGACAGATGTAGAGTTTAAGGATTTAAGCAGAGTGGTTAACGGTCTGCAGAACGAAGGCGTCTATACATCAGTGGATGATTTCGGAAACGGATTTTCGTCGCTGAATCTCATTCGCGTGATCCCGTGGAATGTCATTAAGATAGACAGGACGCTGCTTCCCGTAGATAATGAAAACAGTAATAGTGTTACCGGACTTATGTATGAGCATGTGGTAGCTATGGCTCATGATATGGGACTCGAATGTATTACGGAGGGCGTTGAAACACTGGCACAGGTACGGATCCTGCAGAAAAATAAATGCCGGGTGGCTCAGGGCTTCTACTTTGATAAGGCAATGCCGGTTGAGGAATTCGAAAAGAAGCTGGACGGATGTCCCTATCTGGATAAGCTCAGATAGTATACAGATAAGCTCAGAGAATATTTGGAAGACGGAAAAATGAAGGCAGTATACCTTGAAGAAAATGCGGTAAACAGAGGAGATATTTCATTCGAACCTATCACATCCCTTATAGAAACCGTGATTTACGAGAATACAACAGAAGACGATAAATACGAGCATATAGGCGATGCGGAGATTGTATTTGCCAATAAGATCATTTTTGATGAGGAGACCTTCCGGAGACTTCCCAATCTGAAATATATCGGAGTGTGTGCTACGGGATATAATGTGGTCGACCTTGAGGCGGCAAAAAGGCACGGTGTCAGAGTTACAAATGTGCCTGCCTACAGCACTGAGTCGGTGACTCAGCTTACCTGGGGATTTATCCTCGAATGTGCCGACAGTATTTCGGAGCATTGTGAAAGCGTAAGAAGAGGTGACTGGGTAAATGCACAAAGCTTTTGCTATTGGCTTAACCCGGTGATGGAGCTTTCGGGAAAGACCATTGGAATCATAGGATACGGAAATATCGGCAGAAGAGTAGCGGATGTGGCAAGGGCATTTAATATGAATGTCCTGGTCCATACGGCTCATCCGGAAAAATATACATCAGGTTCGGACGCATTCGAAACCGCTGATATTCATTTTACAGGAATGGATGAGCTCTTTAAAAGGGCAGATATAATCACTCTTCATTGTCCGCTTACACCGGAAACAGAGAAGATCATTTGCACGGAAAATATCTCCAAAATGAAGGACGGAGTTATAATAATAAATGTATCCCGGGGCGGACTTGTAAACGAAGCCGACCTGGCGAATGCGCTTACTACGGGAAAGGTCAGAGCTGCTGGAGTGGATGTAGTGTCAGAAGAACCGATGAAAAGCGATAACCCGCTGCTTACGGCTCCCAACATCCGTATAACGCCACACATGGCATGGGCCAGCGTCGAAGCAAGGCGAAGACTCATAAAGACCGTGGCAGACAACCTGGAAGCCTACCTACACGGCAAAACTGAAAATGTACTCGTTTAAAAATGTGACAGGGGACGGTTCTCCGTCACATTTTTTTATTTCCGCAAGTAAATAAAATCAGTAATCCGAGCGGGAGCGAGTCGAGAAAAGTATCGTTACTGATGCTTAATTATGATTGTAGGAATATGCGACAGAGAATCGTATCCCGAAACAAAAAAACAGCGGCAGGAATGCCACTGTTTTTTTGTGCTGATATTTAGAAGAATGAAAGCGGATTCACATAACCGCCGTTTACCATTACACCGAAGTGAAGGTGAGGTCCGGTTGAAACTCCCGTGCTTCCCGAATAAGCTATTACCTGTCCTGCAGTTACTGTCTGTCCGACACCTACCGCATAGCTGGAAAGGTGGAAGTACTGAGTTACCATTCCGTTATGGTGATCGATCATTACGGCGTTTCCGCCCGATCCGTAATATGCTGCATAGATTACTGTTCCCGACTGAGCTGCGATAACCTGTGAGTTCATGGGACATGCTATATCAACGCCCTTGTGATATGAAGAAGCACCTGCTGTAGGGCTTGTTCTGTATCCGAAGGGGGAAGTTATTGTCGTGCTTACGGGGCAGGGCCATACAAGACCGGGTCCGTTATAAACATAAGTAGTAGTCGTTGTAGCCTGTGTGGTTGCCTGAGTGGGAGCCTCGGTAACGATTACCGTGGCATCAGTTCCGCTGGCGTCTGTTACATGAACAACTGCCGTAGTCTGCTCGGAAGTGGTACCTGTAGTTGTAGGTACATTGATCGTACGGACAACCTCATCTGCAGCTGCCTTGGAATATGCTGCAGCTATTGCACCGAGTGCAGCTTCGATCTCTTCCTCAGCCGCAACGAGCTGATCGATCTCGCTCTGAGTCTCGCCTATCTGAACATTATATTCGGCGAGGAGCTGATGCTTTTCTGCTTCAGAAGCCTCAAGAGTCTTCTGCTCAGCCTCAGCAGCAACCTTAAGATCATTAACTTCGGAAATGTTGGTCTTTAATGTGTCCTTGTAGGATGCAATCTCTTCCTCGATGGCAAGCAGTTCTTCAAGCTGCTTTCTGTCATATTCGGAAACCTTGGAAACATACTCGGATTCATTGAGGATCTGGTCGAATTCCTTTACTGCAAGGAGAGCATCAATGTATTCGACATCATTGTTTTCATATGCGAATTTGATACGATCCTTCATGGAATCATACTGATTCTTCTCTGCAACATAAGCATTCTGAAGCTTGATATCGATAAATGATGACTGATTCTCAAGAGCATTTCTTTTGTCCGTAAGACTTCTTATCTCTTCGAGTGAGCTTGAAATCTTGGAATCGAGTGCCTGGATCTCATCAAGAACTCCGTCCTTTACGGTGTTGAGATAAGCCAGCTCATCCTTTTTCTGTTTTTGTTTGTTTTTGTTTTCTTTCTTTTTCTGTTCGAGCTCTGCCTGCGATTCTGTAGTGGTCTCGTCCGCGTGAAGCGTCGGAACCTGCGGAATATAAAGCAACGCTATCAGAAGGAGAAATATCAGAACCTTCGAAATTAAAGCTTTGTTAAATCTCATAAAAACCTCCGATTCGGTTTGAATTATCAATGTGTCAATATCTCATAAGTACATAGATTATATACTCATAGGTATGAAAAATGCAAGCATTTCTTTGAAACGCCCTTATAAACGGCGGGTTTATCGCTCATTTCGAGGTGAATCCGGCGGGCCTTGATTAGAATATTACCGTGAATGTGTTGGTGTCCTTTTTGTCTGAAGCGGCCGAAATCCTGGCACCGTGTGCCTTGCAGATGGAGGTCGCGATAGATAAGCCGAGACCATAGCCGTTTGTTTCTTCTCTTGAGCTGTCTACACGATAGAATCTTTCGAAGATTTTTTCACATTCCTCGTCACTTAAAGGAACTCCCTTTCCCGAGACGGAAAGAATAATGCTTCCTTTCTTTACATTCCTTTCGCTTTTCTGTGCTTTTATTAAAGAAACATCGATGCCGCTGCCCTCATTTCCGTATTTGATGGCATTGTCCAGGAGAATGTTTATGAGCTGGATGATCCTGTCCCTGTCTCCGCGGAGAATGACATTTTCCTCTATGGAGGTGCAAAAGCGAATTTTACGTTCAAATGCGACAGGCTCCATCATAAGGACACATTCGGTCAGCACTGAAGAAAGATCGAAATCCGAAAAATCCGTTTTAAATCCGTCGGAATCGCCCTTGGCTACTTCTACAAGCTGCTGAACGAGATCCTTCATTTTTGAGGATTCTTCTTTAATGTTTTCGAGACGCTTTCTTTCTTTTTCATCATCCCGCTCCTTTGAGAGCAGCATTTCGGTATTAGAGATGATCACAGTAAGAGGGGTTTTCAGCTCGTGGCTTGCGTCAGCGACAAAACGTTTCTGGTCGTTCCAGGCTTTTTCGATGGGGCGTGTGACAAGCTTTGACATGAAAAATGCTCCGATGAAAAGAAGTATGAAGATTCCGAGAGAAATCCAAAGATTCGTCCTCAGCTGAGAATAGACCATGGACATCGAAGTGCTCATATCCGCTATGGCAACAACGGTCCTTCCCGAATCAAAGGATTTTTTTCTGTAAGCAAGATTGTAATTGTCAACGGAACCGTTTTCTTCAGTCATAGTAAAAACAGTCTGCCCTATTGAAACGGCGGTATCGTCATCAATGTAATAGATATCGTTTTTCTCGAGAGATACTTCGGACGCAGATGATATGATAAGACAGATGGACGGAACGGCCTGAAGCTCATTTCTGATCGATGATCTTTTCGAATCCGTTTCGCTGGGAGTCATATCATAGAAATCACCGCTCCTTGCACCGCGTGGATCGGTGTACATGAACGGGTCATCAGGTGAGTTTTTTGCAAAGGGATGTTTGCTGTTTGCGTCGAAAGGATTTCTTCCGGGATCGCTCGGGAAGGTATCGTCAGCAAGCCTCGAATAGCTGTAAATAGTCATTTCGAGCGCGTCGGAAACCTCTTTTTCAACCGAAGCTTTTCCGGATAAAAATTGAATGCCTGTTATGGCAACAAGAAAAAATATCGATATGAGAGATACTGCAGCGATAAATGAATGCTGCAGCTTTTTGATCATAATATTATTGTTCATACTTTCTGTCCGAGGTGGTAGCCCACCTTTCTTACAACATCTATGGTAACGCTTGAGTTAAGTGCCGTAAGCTTGCGGCGGAGAAATGATATATATGCTTCGACATTGTTGTCTCCGGCATCCGAGTCATAACCCCAGATCTTATTGATGATCGTTTCCTTTGAAATGATATTTTTGCCGTTTATCATCAGGTATTTCATAAGGTCGTATTCCTTGGAGTTAAGCTTGATGGTCTTTGAACCGCAGCCCAGCTCACAGGTAGACTGATAGAGGGTAAGATCCCCGAAGGTCACATCGTCCGGGATTATCTCGCCGGATCTTCTCATAATGGCATGAAGCGCGGCGATGAGCTCCGCATTTTCAAAGGGCTTGGCCAGATAGTAGTCAGCGCCGAGATTCAGTCCCTGCACTCTGTCCTCAAGCTCGGTTCTTGCGGTAAGCATCAGGACGGGGGTTGTGATCTTTTCCGAACGGATACCCTTAAGGATATCGAAGCCGTTCATTCCGGGAAGCATTACATCAAGCACTATGGCATCATAAATACCGGACAGTGCGTCATAATATCCGTCCTCGCCGTTATTTTGAATATCGACCGTATCATTTTCATTTTCAATGATATCGGCCATTGTTGAAGCAAGTCTTTTTTCATCTTCAATGACAAGTATTCTCATCCGTCAATCTCCACTACGCCTGTTATGGCATATTCCGGTCTGAAATATCCTTTTTTTCTCATACCCCTGTGGGAAGCAATCACATGGGCAATGCTTCTGTCGAGGCAGGTGTTGTATTCCTTGATCGCATTGTTGTATCTGATGGTAGCAGCGGCAATATCTTTTTCGAGTTCATCGTATTTGCCGATTATCTCGACTTCGACGCGTTCGCTGACTATATCCTTATGTTCCTCGACTGTTTTTTTGAATGCATCTTCGGCATCCTTCATCATCTTATAATTATAAATCTGGGATGCGGAATTCATTCCGAGTGAAATGGCGGGTTCCTTATTCATGCTCTCGGGAATCGCCAGATTATTTTCCTGCATGAATGCTATGGCTTTTTTTCTTGTATAATCCATATCCCATATCAGGGTGTCCAGATTTGAACCTTGATTTTTTACCTTTCCTGCCAGATTCGTCATCTCACTGAGTGTCTTAAGGTAAATGATCCCGACCGCAAGGACGAACAGGATCGCAAAGGTACCGACAAGGTTAAGTGCCGTCAGAGATGCATTTCCGGTAAGAGCTTGAATAAATATATAATTCATTGCCGACCCCTTTCTTGAAGTAATAATGCGTGACATACGGACTGCTTTTTTTGGTAAAGCAATTCCCGTACTTATGTCATATACAATGCCACAAAGATTAAGGTTTTTCAAGTTGTAATTTTGTGCTATAATACAACTTGGACTGCACTTATTCGGGCAGTCAGGGGTGTATATTAATAATCGGAGGGTATGTAGAATGAGTGACGCATTATATGAAAACAGAGAACTATCATGGCTGAGATTTAATGAAAGAGTTTTGGAGGAGGCAGAGGACAAGAGAAATCCTTTATGCGAAAGACTCAGTTTTATTTCGATTTATCAAACGAATCTGGATGAGTTTTTCATGGTAAGGGTAGGCTCCCTTCATGATGAAATGCTCCTTTCAAAGGAAACAAGAGAAAATAAAAC